>CAJYKY010000030.1 GCA_913775005.1 uncultured Achromobacter sp. | reverse complement strand
GCGGCCATCCATAAGTCGTCGGGGCCGTGCAATTCGGCGGGAATCGCCGCCGCCTCGGGGGAGCGATAGGCCTGGAAGAAGTCGCGGTAGCCGTGCATGACGTTGGCGCTGGAGGCCCAGAACACATCACCCTTGGGTTGAGCGGCTTCGGCTTCGATGCGCCGGAGCAACTGGCTGCTGCCGCCCACGATGGCGCTGGGTTTGATGTCGGGCAAGGCATCGCGCGCGATGCCGCTGGCGGTGTCGACCGATTGCGCATTGAGCGTGGTGTACAGCACGACCTTTTCGGTGCGCTGGGCGATGGCGCGGGCGGGCAGCGCGCTGATGCCTCCGGTGGCGGCAAGCAGCTTGAGCACCTGGCGGCGGTTCAAAGGAGGAAGTTGGATCATGAGCATTCCTTTGCGAGGAAGGGGAAGGGGGAAGGAAGCGGGGGATTCAGGCAAAGAGCCGAATCTTGAAAACCCGGGTGGCCAGCAACACCGGCGCCAGGATCACGGTGACCAGCACCAGGCCGTACGCAGACGCCTGCGCCATGAGGCCGCTGTCGATCAGCCGGAAAATCTGAATGGGCAGCGTTTCGTGGCCCGGGGAATACACGATGACCGAGGCGCTGAGTTCGGACACGGTGGTCGTCCATGTCAGTACCGCCGCCGCCGCGATGGCCGGCGCCATCAGCGGCAGCACCACCTTCATGAACGATGCGAGCGGCGTGACGCCCAGGCTTACCGAGGCTTCTTCGATGGAGTCGGGCACGTTGAACAGCGTTGACGATGCGTTGCGCACGCCAAAGGGCAAACGCCGCACGATGTAGGCCAGCACGATCAGCGAGGCCGTGCCGGACAGATCGAACGCGCCACGCCCGAACGTCATCAATAGACCGATGCCGATCACCGTGCCGGACAGCGCCAGCGGAATCGCGGCCAGGTAGTCGAGCCAGGGCGTGAGCAGGCTGCGCTTCTTGACGATCAGATAGCTGGCGACGGTGCTGAACGCAATGGCGATCACGGTGGCTGCGCCCGCGTAGGTGATCGAGTTCAAAACGGGCGCGGGCGCGTTGAGCAGCACGCGTTCCAGGTGCGCCAGCGTCCATTCGCCCCAGCGCATCACGGGCCCGTGCGCGCGGGTGAAGGCGCCGGCGGCCAGCGTGCCTAGCGGCAGCATCGACAGCACCATCACCACCAGTGCGGCGCCCGCCATGGCCAGGCCGCGCGGGCCGCGCATCGGCGTTTCACGGGCGCCGCGCCCCTGCGTGATTTCATAGCGCCCGCGCGACACGATCCAGCGTTGCACGAACAGCACCAGCATCACCAGGGAAATGGACGTGGTGGCCAGGGTGCTTTGCATGACCGGATCACTGCCCGTTTCCGACACCGACGCCTGGTAGGTCAGCACCGACAGCAGTTCGACGCGGTGGCCCAGGATCATCGACGTGGCGAAGTTGCCGACCACCATCGTGAACACCAGCAGCGCGCTGGCCAGGATGGCCGGCATCACGACAGGCGCCATCACCTTGAAGCGCGATAGCGGCGGCGAGGTGCCCAGGCTTTGCGCGGCCTCTTCCAGCTGGGAATCGAAGCCCCGGATCGCGGCCAGCGTGCCGATGTAGATATAGGCGTAATACGTGAAAGTCATCACCGTCAGCAGCCCGGGCCAGCCATAGAACGAGGGCGGATCCAGCCCCAGCCCATCGCGCAGCGCACGGGTCAGCACGCCGTTGTTGCCCAGGATCATCAGCCAGGTCTGCGCGCCGATCACTTCCGGAATGATCAGTGTGATCAGCGGCAGGATCGACACCAGCGCCTTGCTGGGGTAGTGATGGCGCGCGGTCAGATACGCCAGCGGGACGCCGATGCCGGCCGCCAGCAAGGTTACGCCCGCGCCCAGCAGCAGTGTGTTGCCAATGGCGTTCAGGTAGCGCGGGTCAGAAAACAGGATGCGCCAGCCAGACAGCCCGTCGCCATCGCGCGCCAGCACGCTGGCGGACAGGATGTTCAAGACGGGCCAGACCAGAAAGACCCCCAGCATGGCCAGCACCGCCAGCGACAGCCACGTCCAGGGGGATCGCAACCTTGTGATGAGCCGCGTCATGATGCCAGCACCAGCGTCTTGCGGGCGTCGAACATCAGGCCGACCTGCGCGCCGCGCAGCAGCGGCAATGCGTGTTCGCCATGCACGTCCACATTCACCTGACGGCCGCTGGGCAGTTCGACGCAGTAGTGCATCTTGATGCCCAGGTACTGTTCGGCCAGGATGCGCGCGGGCACGCCCGCGTCCGGTTGCGGCGACAGGCGGATGTCTTCCGGGCGCGCCACCAGCACCGCCTTGCCCGTCAGGGGCGCAGGCGCATGCGCCGACACGGCGTGGCCGTCCAGGCTGAGCTGCACGGGGCCCGATGCGGGGGCCACGCAGTGCACGGGCAGCAGGTTGGCGGCGCCGATGACGTCCGCGACATAACCGCTGGCGGGCTGGCCGTAGATGTCGCGCGGGCTGCCCAACTGCGCCACGCGCCCGTGTTCCATGACGGCGATCTGGTCGGACAGGGCCAGCGCCTCTTCCTGGTCATGCGTGACGAACACGGTGGTGATGCCGGCCTCGCGCTGCAATTGCGCGATGGTCT
>CAJYKY010000029.1 GCA_913775005.1 uncultured Achromobacter sp. | reverse complement strand
GCCGACCGGCCCACGTTCAACGCAGGCGCGGCGTTCACATGCCCAGCCATACGCGCACCGTCGCCAAGGGTTTGCGCAACAGGTAGCCGAATAGCGTCGTGCGCTCGCCGTACAGTTTCGCGGTGCCCTTCAGGCCGACGCGAGGCAGGGAGGAGGGGGTGGCGGAATCGACGGTGCCAGCGGTGCTGTCAGCGGTGATGCTGCCGTCTACATCGAAGCGGGCGCGGACGCGGTACGCCATCACGCCTTCTGCCGTCGGGGCGGCGCGGTAGCCCACGCGTACCAGTGTTGCGGGCAGCGGCGACGCGGGAGCGGTGTTCAAGAACAGCTGCACGGCGGCGTGCTCGGGCAGCTTGATGGCATCGCCCACCGGCAAATGGATTTCAAGTTCAACGTCGGCGGGGTCGGCCACCATCATGATGCGTTCACCCAATGCGACGGGCTTGCCGATCCAATCGGCCGGGTCATCGAACAGCGCGATGCCGGCGCGCTCGGCGCGCAACTGTGCGCGTGTGACGGCGCGGGCATAGAAATCTACGTCGCTGGCTGCTTGTTCGCGCTTGGCGAGCGCCAGCGCCAACGTCGCTTTGCTACGGTCGTCCACCAGCGCCAGCTGCTGATTCTGGCGCAGCTCGGCATCGGCCACGGCCAGCGTCTGGCGCGCGCTTTCCAGGCGGCCTTCCAGATCGCGCACGTCCAACGCCGCCAGCAACTGGCCTTGCTCCACCGGCTGGTTCGGGGCAACGGCGATACGATCGACGACGCCCTGCATGGGCGCGCGCACCGCCGTCGGCGCACGCGCCACCACTTCGGCGGGGGCCAGTACGGATTGGCGCACAGGAACAAACATCAGCGCGACGATGGACAAGCCCAGCGCCCATCCCCACTTCGCGCGGCGTTCGCCGTGACGTAAGCGCGTCCACAAGGAGGCAGCACGCCGGCCTCGGCGGGCCGGCGTCAATGCTCGCCACGCGTGTGCGTAGGCATCGGACAGCAGGGCGAGCACGGCGATATCCGCACCCTGCCATGGCGTGTCGCGCCACAAGACGAGAAGCGCGTGGGCCGGGCGGCCGTCAGCGCGCGGCGCGCTGCTGTGCGGTGCGCCAGCGTGCTTTGCCTTTGCGTGCGTTGCGCCGACTTGCTTTGCACCGGCGGGCTTTGTTGCATCCCCCGCGCTCAAACCCGCCTCGTCCAGCGGCAATCTCAACAGCAAACCATACGCCGGCAGATGTTCCGCCCACATCTCGCGTTCTTCCGCCTGCGGCTGGAATGCGCCCGTGGCGCCGTCCTTGGCGCGGCGCGCCAGCAGGCGCGCGAGCCAGGCGGTGTAGGGCGCGTTCGCGTCCGGCACTGCCAGCCCGGACAACGCGGTGACCGCGCCGTCGCCGCCCGCGCCGGGCGTCCACAGCGCCGCCTGCCGATACGGCGTCAGCGCGTGCGTGTCGTTCACCATCAGGTACGCCAGCGCTTGCGCCGTGGTGCATGCACGCGCGCGCTTTTCCAGTTGCAGCAACGTGGCCAGCAGATGTTCTTTTGACAAGGCAGCGTTCACGGCAAAGAGGAAGTCGGCGCTTGGACACTGACGCTGCCGCTCATGCCGGGCAGCAGGTCCTGGGTGGCGGCCGGCGAATCCGACAGCCGCCCGATGATCTTGACTGACTGGCTGACCGGATCCACCGCACCCGCAATGTTCGCAACGGCGGCAACGTAGGTGCGTCCGGTTTCATCGACCGTCAGGCGCAGCGGCGATCCCGGCTTCAGCCACGCCAGCCAGCGCGACGGCACGATAGCTTCCAGTTCGAACGCGGAATCGTCGTAGATGCTGATGAGCTTCTCGCCTTCGGCCACGCTCTCCGACGCGCGCACGTAGGTCTCGCCCACGCGCCCGGCGAACGGCGCGGTCAGCGTGCAACGATCCACCAGCACGCGTTCGGCATTACTTTCCGCACGCGCGACCGCCACGGTGGCGCGCGCCTGTTCCACGTCCGAGCGGCTGATGGACTTCAGCGTTTCCAGCTGTTCGGCCACCGCCTGCTTCTTGCGCGCGGCGGACTCGGCCAGCACGGCGCGTTCCAGCCGAGCACGGTTCAGTGCGCAGTCGTATGCAACCAGCACTTCGCCCTTCTTGAAGCGGTCGCCTTCCCGAAATGGCAGCGTATCGATCCTGCCGGACAGGCCGCTGGAGATCACCGCGCGCCGCGCGGCGACGAGCTGCGCGCGTGCGCTGTCGCCCAGGTCTGCGCGGGCGCCGGTTGTGCTGAGGCCCGGAGCTGCGCTGACGCTGACTGCGTTAGCGCTCGGGGCCGCGCTAATGCCGACCGCGCTGGCGTCGGCCGCACTCACGCGCGGGGCTGCGCTGACGCCGGTTGCGCTGAAGCCCGCAGCTGCGCTAACACTGACTGCGCTGGCGTCGGCCGCACTCGCGCGCGGGGCTGCACTAACGCCGGCTGTGTTATCGCCGACTGGGCTAACGCCGACTGCGCTGGCGCCGGCCGCGTTAGCGGCGGGCAAAGCCAGCCCGATCCCGGCGACTAGCGCCAAGCCGCCAAGCACCGCGCGTGCCGGTGCGGACACCGGTGCCTGCCGACGCTCACTAGAAATCAAATTGACCATATCAGCGCGCAGTCCCCGGGGTGGTGTCGGCAGCGGCCTGGCTGGCGCCGGCCACCGAACCGAGGTGGCTCCACGGGCTGCCCGTCACCGTGCGCAATGCGGGTGGCGGCGCGGCTACGGCGGATTGCGCGCCGTCGGCCGACACCGGCACGGCGGTGGCCGTGGCGCTGCCCGCCGCATCGACCCCCGCACCGCCCGCCAAACTACCCGCCACATCGGCCGCCGGCTCGGCCATCGCCAGACGCGGCACCTCGACATGGCCGCGCTCGATCTGCCGGTTGGTTTCGGCGATGTCGCGCGCCAAGCTGCCCAGGCTTTCATCGCCGATACGGTCCGGCAGGGGATCGATACCGGCGGCCTGGTAGATGGTGTTCTGCGCGTTGACCAGCTCGGCATAGCTCAGGTCGCGGGCGCGCGTGGCCAGCAGCGTTTCAACCTTCGCGCGCACCACTTCCAGATGCGTCTCTGCGCTGCTGCGCGCGGCGTTCTCGGTCTGCACCTGAATGGCGTCCTGCAAGCGGCTCAGCTCGTTGGCGCGCAGGAAGGCTGTTTCCGCGCGCTGGCGTTCCAGCCACGCAATATGCACCTGGCTCAGCACCGTCATACGCAGCGCCTGCCGGCGCAGCTCGGCCACCTGCACGCGCGATTCGCCTGCGCGGTTGATGGCGGGCCATGCCAAGACATTCAGCAGATTCCAGCTGACCTGCACGCCCGCGTCCGCCCAGTTGTTGTTGACCAGATACTTGTTGCTGTCGTAGTTCAAGCCGCCAAACAGCGACGCGTTCGGGAACAGCTTCAACAAGGACATCCGCGTTTCCAGCACGGCATTGCGCGCCAGATAGCTTTCTTCACGCAGCTCCGGGCGGCGCACCATGGCCAGCGCTTCCAGGTCCGACAACTCGTACGCCAGGTTGGGCGGCGCCAGCGTGGCGGCTTCGGGCGCCGCCAGCGTGAACTCGGTGGAGAGCGGCAGGTTCATCAGCGTGGCCAGCCGCGCCTTGGCCTGTGCCAGCTCGTTATCCAGCGCCTCGGTCTGGCGCACCATGTTCAGCAGATCGCGCTGATAGCGCAACGCCAGTATCGGCGCGACCAAACGCTTCTGCTCAGTCTGGCGCGCGTACTCCAAGGTCTGCCGCGCTTCGGCCAGGGTCGTCGCCACGCGATCCTTCAAGCGTTCGGCGGTGACGGCGTTCCAGTATGCGGTACGCGTCTGGCGGATGATGTCGGCCACCACGCGGCGGCGGCGCTCTTCAGCCGCCAGCGCCTTGTTGCCCTGCGCCTTCGCACCAAAGTAGCTCAGGCCGAAGTCCAGCACGTTCCACGTCATTTGCAGGTCAGCGGTATGCGTGTCGCGCTCTTGGCTTGTCGACGGTACCAGCGACTGCGTGCCGGTGGACAAGGACTCGCTGGACGAACCGTAGTCATTGTTGCGCGCCCGCATGCCGGCGCGCGCTGTGAGCTTGGGCAGCATGCCTTGCTTCTGCACGTCGACCAGATCATCTTCCAGCGCGCGTTCCATCAAGGCCAGCCGCTGTTGCAGGTTGTATTTGACGGCGCGCGCAATGGCTTCGTCCAACGTGATCGGACCCGTCACAGGTTCCTGCTGCGCGAACATGATGCCGCGATCGCTCTGGTCCAGCTTGAGCAGATCCTGCGTGCTGAGCGTCTCGGGCGGCGTGACGGCGCAGCCGGCAAGAATGGCGGTGGCGATCACCGTCAGGGCAAGGCGGCGGGCGGCGCGGTGTTTCATTGGCATCTCGGGGAAAGAAGAGAGAGTCATGTCGAGGATCAGCTTGCTACATGGATGGGATTGACCGGCGTATCGACGGCGATCGTGTTGACGGTGCCGCCGGCCGGGGCGTCAGCGTCCAGGGAAGCGAGAAACTGCCGGGCCTGCGCCAACACGTCCTGCGCCGCGCTTTGGCGCAGTTGATCGGACAAGGCGGGCTTGTCGGCGGTGGCGATGTCGGTGGAGGTGTCGGCGCTATCGCTCGCAGCCAAGACGTCACCGCCCTGGCGCCACGCGCCCACGCGGTCGGCGGACACGGTGACGGGAATCGCCTTGACCTCGCCGCTGGCGGTGCGCACCAACAGTTGCAGCGACAAGGTCTGAGCACCCGTCAGGCCGGGCGCCACGATGAGACCGCGCGCGGCGTCCAGGCGCACACCCGCCGGCAACGCAGACCCATCGGCCATGCGCAGCGTCAGCGCGGTAACGGGGCTGCTACTGCGCACCAGCCCAGCGGGCAGGGCGTAGACATGCCGGTTGCCCGACGCGTCGGCACGCCACACGCCGCTCAAGGACGCCACGGCGAAAGACAGGCCGGCCGCGTCGGGGCTGGCCAGCACGACCAGCGGCGAAGACACGCGGCCCGGCGCGTCCATCGTGAAGCGTTTGACGGCGTCGGCATCGCGGCGCTCCATCGCGTCCGCCAATTGCGCGTCCAGCATCGCCGCAGATGTCCACGGCGCTTGTGGCGCCAGTCCATCACGCGGCGTCAGGCCATCATGCAGTGCCAGGCCATCACGCGGACCAAATCCATGCGGCGCCAGACCATCATGCGGCGTTACGTTGAAAGCCCTGCTGCCCGGACCCACCCCCAGACCTACGGCCGGCGCGTCCTTTGGGCGCGTGACGGCCTCTTGCAAACGCTGTTCCTGTATGCGCTGTTCCGTGGTGCCTTGCATGTCCGACGGGAAGACGGCCGGACGCAGCTGCGTGTTCAGATCAGGCGGCGGCGTTACGGACGTGCCGGGATTCGGATTGACGTTGGGATCGGGATCCTCGCCCGGCGCGGGCATTGTGGGGGTTCCGGGCTCCGTGCCGGGGCCGGTGCCAGGATCCGTGCCGGGATCGGTTCCCGGGTCCGTGCCAGGCTCCGTACCCGGATCAGTCCCAGGACCGGTCCCCGGATCCGGATTCGTGTTCGCCGCCACCACCGCCAACGTCACCGCCCGCGACACGCTGGCGCCGGACGGGTCCGTTGCCGTCACGGTCAAGGCATAGCTGCCCGCCGCCGACGCGGTGCCGGAAATGGTTCGTGTGCCCGCGTCGAAGCTCAAGCCGGCCGGCAGACCGGCCACGCTCCAGACCAGCGCATCGCCATCGGCATCGGTGAACAGCCCCGCCGGCAAGGTGTAGGCATACGGCTCGCCCACGCGCGGCTCGCCCGGCGTGACGGGGATGCCGCTATCCACCGGCTCGGTGTTCGGCAGCTGCGCCGCGGCAATCGCGATGGTGGTCGTTGCTTTGGCCGTCGCGCCATCCGCGGCGGTGTAGGTAATACCCAGCACTACGTTCTCGTTGCCCGCGCCCGTATTCGCATACCCGATGCGATGCAGCACCGAGCCCACTTGCGGCCACGTGGCGTCGGCGTTGAACGTGATGACCCATTGGCCCTCGCTAGCCACAACGGACGCCACCAGCACACCCGCCTGCCGGATCTGGCCGGTGGCGCTGTCATACGTCCATGAATCAGCCAGGAAGCTGAACGCGTCTTGGGCATTGGCGCCGCCTTCGCGCGCCAGCGTCAACGTCGCGCCGCCATAGCTGGCCAGGTTGCCACCATCGCTGGTGATGGCGCTGTCTTCCACCAGCTGTATCGGCGCGTCACCCGGCGTGTAGGCCGTGTTGGTGTCCTTCAGATCGATCACGATGGGCGGCGCTTCCACCGCGTCGCCATGCGCCGTCAGCACCACGATGGCGCCCGAGTCCGCATCCGTCACATACACCGAACGGCCGTCCGCCGACACCGTGATGTTGGCCACGCCGTCACTGGTCGACCCGAACGCCTCGTTGCTGATTCGTGCCGTCTCGGTCAACAGGCCCGTTGCCGTGTCGCGCTGGTACACGATCAGCACATTGCCGCCCGCGCCGCTCAGCGCATAGACGGCCTTGCCGTCGGCGGACACGGCGATGTCGGTCAGGTTGACGCCCACCGTCATCGTGCCGGCTTCGATCAATGCGCCGTCGCTGCCGATGCGATAGATGGCGATGTGGCTTTGGCTCTGGTTGAAGTTGACGGTGTACAGGAACTGCCCGTCCGGCGACACCGCCGCGTCCATCGCGTGGTTGCCCACGGTGTTGGTCGTCTCGCGCATGTCGGACAGCGCGCTGGTGGCCGCGTCGCGGGTGAAGGCAAACACGCGCCAACCGCCGCTCTGGGTCATGAACACCGTCTTGCCATCGGCTGACACGGTGATGCTGCGGCCATTGTCCCAATCCGGCTGATAGCTGTCGACAAAGCTCAGGCTGTTGTCCGCCGGATTGCGCGCCAGCGCCAGCACCTTGCCCGCGGAAGTCGAGGCATACACGGACAAGCCATCGCTGGACACGGCCAGCTCGGTAATGCCGCCGATATCCGCGTTCGTCGCGCCATCCAGCATCCCCAGTTTCGACAGCGCGCCGGTGGCGGTGTCGCGGCGGTAGATGCTGATGTTGGAACCCGCATCACCCGCGACGAACACCAGCCCGCCATCGGCAGACACCACGATCGACGTGCCATTGGTCAACGCCGCATCCGACACACCCAGGCTGTCCACCAGGGTCAGCGCGCCCGTCGCCGGGTCGCGCTGATACACGCGCAGCACGCCGCCGCCCTGATCATCGTTGCCCAGCACGTACAGCTGCGTATCGTCGGGCGACAGCGCGGTGGCGCGGGCGTTGGTGCCAGCCAGCACCTGATCCAGCGTCAGCTTGGTGCTGTCCACATCGGCCAGATCGACGTCGGGGAACGTCAAGTCCGGCACTTCCGGCACGCCCGGGTCGGTCGCATGGCTGACCGTCACGGTGGCGCGGATATTCGGTTCGACTTCGTTGTTGTTGATGTCCGCCAGGCCCGCCAGCGTGATGGTGACCACGCCGTCCGGCACCGTAGCGTCACGCGTCTGATAGCTGATGTTGTCGATCAACGCGGCTACGTCGGAGGCGGTCCTGCCGGACAGCCATACCTTGATGGTCGTCGTGCTGCCAGCCACGTCCACCATGTAGATCGTGCCCTTGGCGGTCACCTGGATTGCGTCGTTGGTGCTGACCAGTTGAATCGCTTCGCCGTCGATGAGCAGCGCCTGGTTCGCGCCAATGCGGTCCACGGTGATGCGCATCAGATCCAGCTCGCCGCCGTCTTTGCCCAGCGTTACGGACACATCCTTGAACAGGTCCACGGCCTGCGCCGCGCCATTGGTGCCAATGCTGATGGCGGCGCTTCCACCCGTCGCGTCCACTTGCGGTTCGGGTTCGCCGGTGCCGGGTTCGGGCGTGTCAGCGCCTGCCAGCAGCACCTCCACGCGCACCACCTGGCTGTCCGCTATGCCGTCGCTGGCGCGCACCGCCAAGGCGACGCGTTCGCCCGCCTGTCCGCCCTGATTCGTGTAGGTGACCTGACGCAAGATAGCGTTCGCATCGGCCTGGGTAGCGCCCGCCAGGAAGCTGATCGACAGCGCGCCCGCCTGCTGGCTGAAACTGGCCACCGCGCGTCCGTCTTTCAGGATCTGCCCGTCTTGCAGCACATACCCATTCGCGCCCGCAAAGCCGAACACATCGCTGGACGACGCGCCGCCGTCACGCAAGATCGTCAGTGCGCCACCGCCGTAGTCGCCGGCCCCTTGCGCCAAGCGGTCAAAGTTGACGTCAGACAGCGTCAAGCCATCCGCCAACACAACGGCCTCGCCCGGCGTGGCCGTCAGCAAGGACGACAGATGGCTAAGCCCGCCGCCGGACACCAGAACGGATTTCCCATCGGCCGACACCGCAATGTCGCCGCCATCCGTGCTGCCCGCCACGCTCGTCGTCAGCGTCAAGCTACCCGCTGCCGAGACGGCATAGACATTCACCGTACCGTTCGTTGTTGCCGCGTACAGCAGCGTGCCATCTGCGCTGAGCGCCAGGCTGCCGATGGCGTCGCTGGCCACGGTATCGACGCGCGTCAGCTTGTTGTCGCTGCCCAGCCGATAGATGGCGATGTCGTTGGCCGTGGGATCGCCCACGTAGAGCAAGGAGCCATCCTTGGACGTTGCCACGGCATAGTCGACCGGATCGAATCCGGTCGGCGCTAGCGCAATGCTGTCGATCAATTCCAGTTGGCCATTCGCGGTGCGTTCATACACCTTCAGCTCATGGTTGGAGAAGAACGTCGCGCCCACGTGCAGCACATAGACGTAATCGC
Source organism: uncultured Achromobacter sp. (assembly GCA_913775005.1). GTDB lineage: Bacteria > Pseudomonadota > Gammaproteobacteria > Burkholderiales > Burkholderiaceae_B > Achromobacter. The sequence goes on along the minus strand of CAJYKY010000029.1, from coordinate 8,711 downwards.
CCGCCGTCGCCAGCGTGGCGTTGCGCACCGCGTCCAGCGTCTGGATCTGAGTCAGCGCGCCGGTGGCGGCATCGCGGCTGTAAACGTAGACCTCGCGCCCGAAGTTATTGCTGGCATCGACATAAACCTGCGCCCCGTCGTCCGAGATCGCCATGCCGCCTATCGAGCCGATGCCCACCGACAAGGTGGCCGCCAGGCTCAGCTGCCCCGTGCCGCCCACGCTGAACTGCATCAGGTTGCCGTTGCCGGAAATCGTGTAGACCGACTTGCCATCGGCGCTGACCACCAGGTGGTTGACGGTGCCCAGGTCCGGCACGGATAAGCGCTGCGCCTCGACCAGCTTGCCTGACGACGCATCCACCGCGAACACGGTGATCGTGTTGTCGCCGCCCGCCACATACGCGAACTTGCCGTCCGCCGAATACGCCACTTCCGTCGACGCGGCCAGGCTGCCCGAGTCGAACGATTCCGTTTCCTTCAGGCTGTCGCCCGCCAACACGGGCGGCACGTTGTTCTGATTGTCGACCTGGATGGTGGCGCGGATCGCGCTTAGGTCCGCAGTCTGGCCGCCCGCATCGGACAGGCTTTGCAGCGTGACCACCACCGCGCCGCTCGCCACCGTGTTCTGCTGCACCTGATAGCGCAGGCCGGCGATCAGCGCGTTGACCTCGGCGGTGCCGGGGGCAAAGGAGTCCAGCGAAATCGTGATCGTGGTGGTGCTGCCCGACACGGTCACGGTATAGAAGTAGCCGTCGTTATCGGCGCGCGTCGAGCCGCCGCCCGTCTCCAGCGTGACGAGCTTGCCGTCGATGATCAGCGCCTGATTCGCGCCCGCGCTGTTGACGGTGATGACGAGCTCGCTCAGCTCATCCACGCCCGCCGTCTCGGTCTGGACGTTCACGTCCTTGAACAAGTCCAGCGGCGGGAAGGTGGTGGCGCCATCGGCGATGGTCAGGTCCGAAGACACGGGCGTGGCGTCCAGGCCCGGCGTGGTGTCGGTCGGCGCTACGGACGGCGTTTCCACGGGGGTTTCGCCCGGCGCCTCGCCCGGCAACAGCACCAGAACGGTGCTGGCGGACTTGCCGCCGTCACCGACCACCACATTCAAGTCGACGCGGGCGGGCGGCGGTTCGCCGCCATTGCGATACGTGACTTGCTTGAGCACCTGATTGGCCGTCGCCTTGTCGACGCTGGCGATGAAGGTCACCGTCAACGTGCCGGACTGCACGGTGAAATCCGCGATGGCGACGCCCGCTTGCACGATCTTGCCGTTCTCCAGCGTCAGGCCTGCGCCGTTGGCGAAGGCGAACACGTCGTCGGCGGACGCGCCGCCCGAACGCGCGATGGTCAGCGTGGCGCCCTGGTAGTTGTTCTGATCGTCAAAGTCTGCGTCAGAGAACCCGATGTTCTGCGCAAACGGCGTGCTGGCCTCGCCCGGCACATAGACGCCGTTCGGGCGTGCCGACACGATCGCCAGACCGGTGTTGGCGCTGGGGCGACCGCCATAGATATTGAGCCCGTCGGCACTCACCACGATCTGCGTCGTCAGCGCGGTGCCTAGCGTCACGCGGTCGGCGAACGTCAGCAGCCCCGTCGCGCTGTCGCGGTTGAACACCAGCAGCGAGCTATTGCCGTTCAACCCCACGTACAGCGCCGTACCGTCGCTGGATACCGCCAGCTCGCGCACCGACAAGGCGTTGGATGGGGTCAGCCCCGAGTTGTACAGGTCCATCGTGCCGACATAGGTCAGGCTGCCGTCGGCGGCATTGCGGCTGAAGATCGATACCGTGGCCATGTCGCCCGAACCCACATAGACGAAGGCGTCATCCGGCGAGACCACGATGTCTTGCAGCGTAAGCAGGTACCGGTTGTCGCTAGGCCGAACACCGCTGTCAGGGTCGGCCGAGATCGATGCGTCATTGATCGCGCCGACGAAAGTCAGCGCCCCGGTATCGATATTGCGCGAGAACACCGACAACATGCTATTGCTGCGATTGGATACGTAGACGGAGGCTCCGTCAGCCGTCACCACGATGCCGCTGGGCACGTTCATTCCCAACGCGGCCGACCCGCCCACGTACGAGCCCAGGAAGGTCAGCGCACCGGTAGCCGGGTCGCGCGAGAACTGCGCCAATTCGGATTTTGACGTTGAGCCATCGATGGGATTCACGCCGTTGATCGTGTACAGCGATTTGCCATCAGCGGACAGCACGATTTCAGAAATAGAGGCGTCCAGCCCGCTGACGCCGCCCACGCCCTGCGTGGCCACCACGCCGCCGTAGCTGAGCTGGCCGGTGCTGGCGTCATAGGTGAACATCACCAGCGAATACGCCGCCGAACTAGCGCCCGCGCCATAGCCCGCCAGGTACAGCGTGCCGCCCTGCATTGCCATGGCGGTAATGCCGGTCATGCCATTGACTTCGATGTCGGGCGTGGCGGGGTTGTCGGCATCGCCCTGGGTAAACGTCTGGATCAAGGTCAGCGCGCCGGTGGACGCATCGCGCGCATAGACGCGCAGCGTGCTGACACCGCCCGCGTTAGCGGCGGACGAGCCCGTCACCAGCAAGGTCTTGCCATCGTCGGACAGAACAATATCCGTCACGTACTCGTTGTAGCCGCTGAGCGTGCCGTTGGCGTAATAGAGCGCAGCGTTGGGCGTGGACACCTCAATGTCGATTTGCGGCGCATTGTTGATGCCCAGCGTCACCGTCGCGGAAATGCCTGGTGCGCTGATATCGCTGCCGCCATTGGCGCTTCCGCCGCTGTCCTGCACGCTGGCCAGCGTGAAGGCGCGCGTGCCGGTGGTGGCGCGCGTGGTGTCGTTGACATACGCGATACCGTTGACCAGCGCCTGCATGGCGGCCAGGCCGATGCCTGCCGCGTGATTCACCGTCAGCGTGCCCACGCCATTGCTGATCGTGTAGGTGTAGCCGTAGCCGCTGGCCGTGCTGCCCGACGAGGCTTGCGACAGGTCCACGCGCGTGCCGTCCACAATCAGGAACTCGTTCGCTGCGGCGGCCACGCCATCGACCGTCACCGACAGCGCAATGATGGCCTGCCCGGTCTCGCCGGTATTGACCGACGCATCCTTGAACAGCGTCACGGCCTGGGACGCGGTGTCGTAGACCGGGTTGTTCACCACCGTCGCCACCAGTTCAGGCGGCGTATTGTTGGCCATCAGCAGGTCGATATTGCGCGACGTGCTGGACAGTTCGCCATCGCTGGCGGTGACCGTTAGCGTGACCACGTTGCCGCTGACCGGGCTGCCCACGTTGCGATAGGTGATGTGCTGCAAGACGGCGTTGGCCTCGGCCTTGCTGATGGCCGCCGTGAACGTCAGCGTCAACACGCCGCCGTTCTGCATAAAGCTGGCAATCGCCTGGCCGTCGCGCGTGATCTGGTTGCCCGCCAGCGCGTACGCGCCCGTAGCCGCAAACCCGAACTGATCGTCGGCCGACCCGCCGCCCTGGCGCGCCACCGTGACGCTGGCGCCGTGATAGTCGCCCGCGCCGCCTGCCAGCGCATCCAGGTTTGCGTCCGTCAGCGAGAGGTCGCCCGTCAGCGTGATCTCGGCGCCCACGATGTACGTGGGTGTGGTGGAAAAGCGCGACAAGGTGTTGCCCGCCACGACCACGTTCGTGCCGTCCTTGCTGAGCGCAATGGCCGCCGCGCCGCCCACGTCCGCCACGGTCTGGCTCAAGGTCAGCGTGCCGCCTGCCGACAGCGCGTAGATGTTCATCGTGCCGCTGCTGGACGTGGCGTATAGCTTGCTGCCGTCGCTGGACACGGCCAGCGCGCTGACGTTGGCCAGCGTCGCCGTGCCGCGCGCTTCCAGATTGCCATCGCGCAGCGCGTAGATGCGGATCGTGGAGCCTGCGCCCACGAACACCATGCTGCCGTCGGCCGTAGCGGCCAGCGATGGAATCGTGCTGGTGGAAATGCCCGTGTCCAGATAGCCGAAATCCAGCTTGGACAAGGTGCCGTTGTCATTGCGCTGCAAGGTCACCAGATTGGTGCCGGACGCCACGAAAACATAGTCGCCCGCACTGACCACCGTGCGCGTGCGGCCGCCGCCCACAGACCCTTCGTCCAGCGTCTGGATCCGCGTGAGATCGCCCGTGGCCGCATCGCGGTTGAAGACCGCCAGGCCGTTGTACTGCGTGCTGACATACAGCTGCGCGCCGTCATCCGACAGCGTCATGTTGATCAGCGTGGCGCCGCCCGACGTGGCGCGCGCATTGGACAAGGCGCCGTCCGCGCCGATGTCCAGCGTGATGATGTTGCCGCCCGAGATCGCGTACAGCGACTTGCCGTCGGCCGCCACGGCCAGATCCGACACGCTACCCAGGTTGGGCACGCCGGACAGCACCTGCGTGTTCTTGAGCACATCATGCTCACCCACGGCAAACACGGCGATGGTGCCCGACGCGTTGGCCGCGTAGAGATACTTGCCGTCGTTCGAATAGGCCACTTCCTTGCTGGCGCCGAGGCTGCCCAAGGTGATGGATTGCGCCAGCTCGGGAATGCCGGCGTCGGACAGCACCGGCGCCACATTGATGGTGCTGGTGACGTCGATGTCGGCATGGATGTTCAAGTCCGCCACATCGCCGCCTTCATCACTGAGCGTGGCCAGCGCCACATGCACCTTGCCGCTTTCCACAGTGGTGTCGCGGGTCTGGTAGGCCATGCTGTCGATCAGCGCGGCCACATCACTGGCCTGATAGGCGTTTGACGACGCGATGGAAATCGAGATCCGCGTGGTGTTGCCGGTGACCGAAACCTCGTAGGAGTAGCCATGGTCATTCGTCGTCTGCGCCAGCACGGTGGCTTGCAGCGAGATCTCGCTGCCATCGATCAGCAAGGCCTGATTGGCGCCGGTGCGGTCCACGGTGACGACCAGCGTGTCCAGCTCCTGACTGCCCGCGTCCAGCGACACATTGACATCCTTGAACAGGTCCACCGACTGCGCGGCGGATTGCGCGTCGATGCTGATCGTGGCCTGCGAGCCTTCGGCGGCCACGCCCGGCTTGGTGGCGGTGGCATCCACCGCCTGGGCCACCGTTGCGACCACGGCCGCGTCAAGCAGAAAGCGGGGTTCCAAAGCCAGTGCCTGGCGGCGAAGCGTAGAGAGTCGGCGGGAAGTCATGGAAGTCCTGAACGTAAGGAAAGATGCGCGTAAAGAGAGAAGCGGGGCTTATTCAACAAGCACGGTCAGCGCGGCCAGCTGGCGGAGTTCGTCGGCGATGTCGTCAAGCCGGCTTTGGATGCGGCCTTCGGACGCAACAAAATCCTTGCCCGACAGGTAAAGCTGGTCAGCGCCTTTTTCGGCGCAGATCGCAAGGCCGGGGCCAGCGATGCGGCGGAATGCCGACGCGCTAAGCACCTGCCCGTCTTCATCGGTGGCCTCGTCGTTGCCCGTGACGATCAGGAAAAATTTCAGATCGCGAGCGCGGAAGCTGCTGCAAAGACGGCTGAAGCGTTCGGTGATGACACTGGCTTCGCCGCCGCCCGTGTCCGAATCACCGTCGACCTTTTCGCCCACGTAGGCGTTGTAGCTATCGGAGTCGAACCAGCGCATGTCGGTGGAGTTCACCAGGAACACGATGGCCTTGACGCGGTCACCGGTGCCGTCGTCAAAATCGCGCGGCAGGTCGTCCTCCAGCCCCCAGCCGGAGCCGCCCCGGAATGCCGGCGCCAGCGCCATCGCGCTCCAGCCCATGGCGATGGCGTAGTTGTTGTTAAAGCGCGTGGTCATCTGGTCCAGCCGCTCACCGATCTTTCCAAGGTCGTTGGTCAGCGGCAGCAAGGCTGCGCTGGGACATCCACGGTCGGCCACCATCCAGCGCGTGTCGTTCACGCCATTGGCCTGACCGAAATCCGGGTTTGGGCCCACCCAGCGGATCGGCGGCGCGCCGGGGCTGCCGTTGTCGGGCAGGTCATGCCGGTAATAGACGCCGAACTGCCCCGACGGCGGGTCCGTCCAGAAATAATTCTGGCCCCGGTTCAAGCCGCGATACATGCACAGCAGATTGGCGCGGCGGTCGGGGATGCGGCGGTCGGCAAGACTGGCATAACCCGAGCGGAACAGCGAGGTCAGCTCCACTGGGTTCAACGCACCGGGCGCGCTCCACAAGCGCAGCCGGCCTTCTTGCTCCGGGTCATAAACGTTGACCGACTGGCTGTACGGCACCAGCGCCAGCCACGTGCTTTCGGCGTTCTCGATCAAGCGGTTGGCAAACGATTTGCCCAGCCGCCGCAGCACCGCAAGATTGCTGGCGTCTTCGCCCAGCGTATTGGGCAGCGCCATCGCCACTTCCAGCGAGCGCTGGCGCGACACGGCGGCAGACGCCACCGTCACGGGCGCATCGGGCGTGCCTACCAACATGCTGGCCGCTTCGAACGTGGCCGTAACGCGCGTGCCGGGCATGTCGTTCTTGCTGATCGTCTCGACGCGGATCGACAGCGCGCGGTTCAGCTGTGAGCGGTCCATGCCCAGGTTTGCAGCGACGTAGCGTTCGGCAATGTCCTGGATGTCGGCATCGCGGGACTTGGCGTAAGCGGCGGCCGTGGCCAACGCGGCAGCGTCGGTGGCGCGCTTCATCTGGGCGGCGTCGGCCGTCATGCGCGTGCCGTCCGACGCATAGGCCGCCAGCACCGCCACGGCGCTGATCAACAGCAAGAGGAACACGGCAGAGACGCCGCGTTGCCGGTCCCGCGACGGTGCGCGTTGAATACGTTTCTTCATGATTCGGAATAGGCAAGGCCGGTGGCGGCGCTTTCCGCGCGCAGCGCTTCGTCCAGCTTGATGGTGCGAGAGGTGGCGCGGAAGATGCCGGTGGTTTCCAGCACAGCGGGCAGCACCAGGCCGCCCCATGACGCCACGTCGGCGGTGTCGCGGCAGGCCTTCACCACGATCATCGACATCGTGCTGTTGTCCACATTGCTCTCGCCCGTGTCGGGCGGATCTTCCGGCAGCGCGCCGGTGTACTGGCCGCCGCTTGCGGGCGCCGTGCACAAGTCACGTGCGCCGCCGCGCTGCACGGCCCACGCGATGCGGCCCGATTGCAGGACGTTCAGGACGATGAGCTGCTGCATATCGGCATGGCCCTGCATGGCGACCTCGGCCAAGGCGTCAATGCCGCCTGCCGTCAGCTCAGGCTGGGCCGCCAGGTTCAACGCCATGGCGCCCGCCGCGTTCTCGACACGGATACGTTCGCTATGAATGCGCTGCATGTCCGCGCCAATCATGCCCACGCCCAGCAGGATGGGCAGCGCCAGCGCCGCTTCCACGGCCAGCGCGCCGCGCTGGCGGCGGCGGGCGGCGACGGGCTTCGCAACGCGCGTGGCGGAGGGCATCGGACGCAACCAGCTCATTGGCTGCCCGCCTCAGTGCGTTGCGGCAGATAGGCCAGCACCTGCTGATAGCGATAGCGGAATGCGCCGCTGTCCACACCCAGCAGACGCGGCAGGGGCGTGATGAAATCCTTGCGCACGTCGACTTCGATGCGCCAGGCCGGCACGTTGGTCAGCGCTGCGGAGGCGGCGTCGTCGTCGGCCGCGCCGCCGCCCATCGCATCCAGCGACGCAAAGCGTTCGACTTCGACGGTGGCGATGTTCTCGTCGTCCAGATAGTTGTGCGACGCCGCGACCATGCGCTGGCGCACCAGCGTTTCCATGGCGCCGCCCTCCATCTGACCCGCCGCACCGTCCTGGCGGAACTGCTGCACCGCGCGCTCCAGCGCGCTGGCGCCCATGTTGATGGTGAGCCCGATGTTGGCCAGCTCCATGAACATCATCGCGGCGGCGATGATGACGGGCAGCACATAGGCCGCCTCCACCGACAAGGATCCACGTTGACGGCCGGGGCCGCCGCTGCTGGACCGGCCGCGCAATGCGCCTTGCATGCCGTCAGCCATTGCCGTTCGCCTCTTTCTCGCGCAGGCGCAGCACATGGCGGCTGGCGGCCATCAGTTCGGCCGCGACGGGTGCGCCGTCGCGAATCCGCTGGCGGCGCTGGGCAAAGTCGTCCAATGCCTGCTGCACCAGCGTGGGCGCCATAATGCCTTCGAGCGTCTTGCGCGCGGCTGTCTCATCGCCTTGCAGCACCTGTGCAAACGCCAGGTTGAGCTTGAGCGTGGGCAGCTGCGCCGCATCGGCCTGTGACAGCAGCCGGATCGCCTGTGGCGCGTCGCCGCTGGCCAGGTGCGACAGCGCCAGATTGTTCAGCACGCGGAAGTCCGACGGGTCCAGCTCCCAAGCCTGGCTAAGCAGCTTGCGCGCCTGTTCGTGGTCGCCGCCAGCATCCAGCAGCACGCCCTTGGCGTTCAGCGCGGCGACGTTATTGGCGTCCGCCGCCAGCGTGCAATCGAAATCCGACAGCGCCGCATCGCGCTGGCCCAACGCCATGCGCGCGCGCCCCAGCCCATTGCACAGCGTCACGGTGCCGCCCGGCGACAGCGTGACGCCGGCCTCGTTCAGCGCCCGGCGCGCGCGCCCGAACAGCGCCAGGTTGTCACGCGGAGACTGCGTGGGCGCGGCGACGCTGGCGTATTCCAGCAGCTCCAGCGGCTTGAGACTGCCGCGCTGTTCCAGCTGCGCATAGACGCCGGCCGCGCCTTCATAGCGGCCCTGGTCACGCAGCAGGCGCGCCAGCTTCAGGCCTTCGGCCACGCTGTCGGCGCTGTTGGCCGGCGGACGCGGCGCGATGGTCG
>CAJYKY010000028.1 GCA_913775005.1 uncultured Achromobacter sp. | reverse complement strand
TCGGTGTGCGCGATCCGCGTGGCGGCGGCCGCTCGTCGGCTCGCCTGACGGCTCCCACGGTTGCCGCCGGCGCCATCGCCAAGAAATGGCTCGCAGAACAGTATGGCGTGCAGGTGCGCGGGTTCATGAGCCAGCTTGGCCCCATCGAAATCCCGTTCGTATCCTGGGACGAAGTGCCCAACAACGCCTTCTATGCCCCCAATGCCGACGTCGTGCCGGAACTGGAAGCCTATATGGACCAGTTGCGCCGTGACGGCGATTCCATCGGCGCGCGCATCGAAGTCGTGGCCGAAAACCTGCCCGCGGGCTGGGGCGAACCGATTTACGACCGCCTTGATGCAGACATCGCTCACGTGATGATGGGCCTGAACGCCGTCAAGGGCGTGTCCATTGGCGCCGGTTTTGCGTGCATCACCCAGCGCGGTTCGGAACATGGCGATGAAATCACGCCCGACGGTTTCCTGACCAATCACGCTGGCGGCGTGCTGGGCGGTATTTCGACGGGCCAGCCCATCACCGTGTCGCTGGCTATCAAGCCCACGTCCAGCATTCGCGTCGAACGCCGCTCGGTCAATCGCGCCAACGAGCCCACGGTGGTGCAAACCTTGGGCCGCCATGATCCTTGCGTGGGCATCCGCGCAACGCCCATCGCCGAAGCCATGCTGGCGCTGGTGCTGATCGACCACGCCCTGCGTCATCGCGGGCAGTGCGGCGACCCTCTCTGATATCCAGGCGCCCGGGTCAACACCCGGGCGCTTTGCCATTGTCCCCAGGAGGCCCACATGAAATGTAAACGTCATCTGCTGCGTGGCGCCGCCGCGGCGCTTGCCCTGACTGCGCTTGCCGGCTGCACCGGCATGAACACCACGCAGTCAGGCGCCATCGGCGTGAACCGCACGCAGTACATGTCCAGCCTGGTGCCGTCGCAGGCGCTTGAGCAAGAGGCCAGCCAGCAATACGCCGATATCCTGAAGCAAGCGCAAGCCAAAGGCCTGCTTGATCGTGACGCGCAGCAAGTGGCGCGCGTGCGTGCCATTTCCCAGCGGCTGATTGCGCAGGCGGGCGTGTTCCGCCCCGACGCGTCAGGCTGGAAATGGGAAGTGCATGTGTTGTCCAGCGACGAGGTCAACGCCTGGTGCATGCCCGGCGGCAAGATCGCCGTCTATACCGGTCTGATCACGAAGATCAAACCCACCGACGATGAACTGGCCGCGGTGATCGGGCATGAAATCGCGCACGCCCTGCGCGAACATGCGCGCGAACGCGTGTCGCAGCAGATGGCCACCAATCTTGGGCTGTCGGTGCTGTCGATGGCCACGGGCTCCAATGCCGCGTCCGATCTGGGCGGGCAGCTCACCAGCGTGATGTTCACGCTGCCCAACAGCCGCACGCACGAAACCGAAGCGGATCGCATGGGGGTAGAGCTGGCGGCGCGTGCCGGGTATGACCCGCGTGCCGCCGTGACGTTGTGGCAAAAGATGGGGGCGGCTGAAAGCGGCAACGCGCCGCCGGAAATCCTGTCGACCCATCCGTCGGCGGAATCGCGCATCACCGACCTCCAAGCGGCCGCCCAGCAGGTGATGCCGCTGTATCAGCAGGCCAAAAAGTAGCGCCTAGGGCGGCGGGTCAAACCGCCGCCGTCTTGACCCCGGGGCCGCGCATGATGCTTATGCCCAGCCCCGCCAGGATGCGGCGCGTTTCGGCGTCCGGCACATCTTCCGCATACACCGCGATGTTCAGCGTGCGCGCCGTCTCCAGCACTGAGGCCGTCAGCTGTTGGCTGCCCGGGCTTTGCGACATGCCCCCCACAAAGCCGCCACCCAGCTTCACGTAGGACAGCGGCAAGGTGTGCAATTGGGCCACCGCGCCAAACTGCTGCGCCAGGCGGCGCACGCCGATATGCGCGCCGAACTCGGACGCCACGCGCGCCAGTGTGGCGATCTGCTCGTGGCATTCCACCAGGCCGTGCGCGTCAATTTCCAGGAACAAGCGGCGCGCAAGCGGACGGCGTTCCGTCAGCAGCAGCGCCAATTGGCGGAAGAATTTCTGGCCGCGCAGCGAGGGCAGCGCCACGCGCACCGCCAGTTCGCCGTCATTGGCCGCCAACCAGTCCAAGCCCAAGCGCACCGATTCCAGATCGCAATCGGCCACCAGGTCCAGCCGCACGGCGGGCGGGATGAATAGCGTGGCGGGAATGGGAACCTGATCGGCCGCCGTGCGCAGCATCAACATGGCTTCGGTGCGGACCTCGCGGCCGTCCGTGGCCAGCAAGGGTTCGGTCGCCAGGTCGAATTGTTTTTCTTCCAGCGCGGAAACGATCGCGTCCTTCCAGGCGCGCTCGCCCGCTTCCGACGGCGATTGAACGTCCGTCGCGCCCGCAATTACCACCTGATCGTTGTTGGCGCTTTCCGCGCGCATCAAGCCAAAGTCCAGGCGCGCCAGCACCGGGCCCGCCTGATTGCCTTGCTGGTAATCGGTCATGGCAAGCGCCCACCGGCACAGATGGCCTTCGCCCACCGGGATGCGCGTGGCGTGCAGATCAGCGCGCAGGCGTTCGGACACCATCATCGCTTGCGGTGCGGCGCAGCTGGGCAGCAGCAGCGCAAAGTCCGACCCGTTCAAGCGCGCCAGCAGCGGTGCGGCCACGTTCAAGGATTTCAGCGTGCCCAGGATGCGCTCGCACGCGGCGCGCAGCCATTGGTCGATGAACTCGCGCGGCATGTGGCGGTTCAGGTCGGCCAGGTCGCGCTGGCGAATCACCAGCACATGGCCGCCGCGCGTGGCAGCTGGGTCTTCCAGCGCGCGCCGGAACTCGTTGACGAAATACTTGCGGTTGGGCAGACGCGTCACCGGATCCTGGTTCAGCTCCAGTTCCAGCGATTCGATCTTCGCGTTCTGTTCCTCGACGCTGGCGTACACGCGTTCGCGCGTCTGGTTCAGCGCCTGCACCACGCCCGACAACTCCGGCACGCGCGCCTCGACCTGTTCCGGCGGCGTGTCCTGACCAATGCTGCGCACGTGGTCGCTAATTTCCCGCAGCAGGCGGTTCTTGATCCAGCCCACCAGCACGAAGGCGAACACGGCCCACAGCACGCCCGCACCCACCACCAGCGCGATCATCTTCAGGCTGCTGCGCCACAGCGCTTCCCAGGCGTAAGCGTCGTTGGCGGTCAAGGTGACTTCGCCAATCTGGCGCCAGCCATCGCTGACGGCATGGCTGGCCGATTGCGTGTCCAAGGGCGCCAGCTTCTGAAACCACGCCGGCACCGCATTCGGCGTCGCGTTGGATTTACGTTCGATCAGCACCTTGCCTTCGGGGTCGGTCAGGCGCACCAGCGAGAAGTGGCCGCCGTCGTACAGCGCTGACACCAGCAGCTCTTGCAGTACCGGATCGTTATTGGCGGGCTGCGACAACGACAGCGCCAGCGACACGGCAGCGTCGGTGCTTTGCACCTGCAATTGACCCGACAGGTACTCGCGCGCCGAGTTCACGCTAAGCGCCAACGTTCCCAGCAAGATGACGCCAATCGCCAAGGTCACGCTGAGCAGTAGCTGTCGAAGTATGGACATAGTCTTGTTTCCTGCGATCAGGGGCGTACGCCTTCCCGTTCCATGCGTTGAAGAAGATCACGCCAGCGGCTGAGCCGATCAACCGGTGCGGCGGGTTTGCCGTCCACGTAGACACCGTCGGCATTGAAGCTGAACACCGGCGTCAGGTCGCGGCGCTGCGTGGCGGGCAAGATGGTGGAGATCAGGCTGTCCAGCACCAGCGGGACGGCGTTCGGTGTTTCGTAATAGCCCAGCACCATGTGGGCGACCTGGCTGCTGCTGGCCGGGCCGCCGACGCGCGCGCGGACATAGATGAAGCGAAGCTTGTTGGCGGGGATGCCCATCGCCAACAAGGTGAAGTACTTGCCGATGACATAGTCCTCGCAGTCGCCGGCACCTTTACCTAAAGATTCCAACGGCGTGGCCCAGTAGTCGGGCTGGCCCCAGATCGTAGCGTCCTCGCCAGAGAGCAGGGCGCGGTTCCAGAAATCGTTGGCCGTGGTCAGCCGATCGCGTTCAAGCGCGGGTGGCGGGGCACGCAGCAGTGCCAGCCAGCTGCCCACCGACTTCGCGCCCTTTGCGCCGTATCGGCTGGCCGCCAGGCTTTGCAACTTGTCGGAACTGACCTCAAGCGCAAAACTGCCGCCCCAGACGCAAGCCAGGCACAGCAACACCAGCCGGCACAGGTTCAGCGCGCCACGGAAACGGTGGGTTGAGGACATGAAACGGATTTTCACATTTTTCCGACTCCAGCAGACACGCCGGAAGAAAAAATGCCGGCCGGCAAGAAGATGGCCCGCGCGGGCCGTCTTCTTGCTTGACCGTTAATGCTTAGCTGTGGTCGACGTTCAACTTCCCCTTTTGCAGCAGGTCATTGATGATGGCCTGATTGCTGAGTGCGCCGTTGTTGGTCAGGTCCACGTTTTCCAGCACGATCTTCTGGTCAGCGCCTTGGGCGATCTGGCCCTTGGTGTTGATGTCGATCACCGTGTTGTTGCCTTCCTTGTGGATGTTCAGGTACTGCGTCAGCGTGCCGTCCTTCTCGCCGATCAGCAGGTCCTTCAAGTCCAACACGTCGCCGCCGTTGGCCACCGTGGCCGTCGAGAAGTCCTTGATGGTGTCGACCGACGGCGCGCCCACCGAGCCCTGATCGTTCAATTCCCACTTGAACGTGTCGCTGCCCGCGCCGCCATACAAGGTGTCGTCGCCCTTGCCGCCGATCAGCGTGTCGTTGCCCGACCCGCCGTCCAGCACGTCATTGCCGGCGCCACCATGCAGATAGTCGTCGCCCGAACCGCCGTAGATCACGTCGTTACCATCGTCGCCGTACAGGGTGTCGTTGCCGCCCTGGCCGTAGATGATGTCGTCGCCCGTGCCGCCATGGATGGTGTCGTTGCCGCCGCGCGGATCGTCAGGCAGGTTGAACTGCGCGTGGTTGGCCTTCAGGTAATCGTAGACCTCGTTGCTGGTTGCCGCATGGCCATTCTGGTAGGCCAGGAAGTCCTGCAATGCCTTCAGGCCTTGGCCGTCATGCGAGCCGGCCGCCACCGTGCCCCAGGCGAGGTGATCGGTATTGATCGTATCGCCAAAGATGATGTCGTTGCCGGCGCCGCCGTTGATGACGTCGTTACCCACCACGGCCGGGTCGGTGCTGGAGCTGCCGCCTTGCAGGGCCGCCGCCAGATCCGAACCCTTCAGCACGATATCCACATCGCCGCCAGGCGCTGCGATCACGTTGCTGGCGCTGTACATCGTGCGCGTGATGTCGTCGATATACACCGTGGTGCTACCGCCGCTGGACGTGTTGTCCGCCACATCGAACACGAAGCGGTACGTGCCCGACGCGTACGTGTTGGTGGTGATCGTGGCCCAGTTTGACTGCGCGCTGGTCAGCGAACCCTTGTCGATCGTCATCCAGCTGCCGTCGGCCTTTTGCACTTGCAACGACCACGTGAATACGTCGCCGCTGGTGAAGTTGGCCGTCGCTACCGAGAAGCTCATCTTGCCGTAGCCGGTGTAGCTGAACGTTGGCGTGATGGCATTGGTGCTGGTGCCACCGTTGGTATCGACGATACGGATGTAGTCGCTATTGACACGGCTGACCGAGCCGCCGTTGCTTGTGCCCGACACCGTCCAATTGCCGACGTTGCCCCAGCCGGAGCTGGAGTTGAAGTTGGCGATGGTGGTATCGCTGCCGCTGCCGAAGCTGGCGTAGGTAGTGACGGCCCCGCCGGCGTTGCCGGTGTTGTCGAACAGACGCAGGTAGTCTTCATTGACCCCGTTGCCGATGCCGATGCCGTGCACCGTGCTGACGCCGGACAGCGGCGCAAAGGCGTTCACGGATTCCTGCACCGTGGTCTGGTCGGTGGTGCTGCCGTCGCCGCCCGTCGAGCCATTGCTCTTGATGTAGTAGGTGGGGTCGCCGTCGGTCAGGAAGAACGTCACGTTCTCGTAACCCGCCGCCACCGACTTGCCTGCCGCAGTTTGGCTGTTGAACCACGACACGGCGCTATTGAAGGCCGCTTCGTAGTTGGTACCGCCCGTGGCCGACAGGTTGTTGATCGCGGTCAGCAAGGTCTGCACGTTGGACGACGTCAGGTTTTGCAGCGTGACGGGCGTGCCCGCCGACGTTGCAAAGCCGATCAGCGTCACGTTGACGGTGCCGTCGTGACCCACCAGCTGGTTGGCCAAGTTGACCAGCGCGTCCTTCACCAGCTTCATGCGCGAGTTCGCATAGCTGACGCCAGAGCTGCCATCCAGGCCCCACGCCATACTGCCCGATGTATCCACCACCAGGGCAATGTTGTAGTTCTTGCCCGGCTCCACGGTGACGACGGTGCCGCCCTTGTCGCCCAGGATGACGTCGTCGCCCGAACCGCCGTTGAGCACCGGCGTGATGCCCGTGCCGCTGCCGACGTTTTCGCCCGTCACGATGTTGTCGGTGTTCAGGACGAAGTTGTACGTGCCGGACGTGTTCTGGCCGCCGTGGTCGGTGCCGCCGCTATCGCGCACCTGGAAGCCGATCGACGTATCCAGGCCATTGGCCGACGGCGTGAAGACCAGCTTGCCGGCCGCGATGTCCGCCGCCGAGACGGCGGTGTTCAACGACACGGGGGAGCCATTCAGCGTCAGCGTGCCGTCGGTCGGCAGGCGCGAGATGATCACGCTTTGCAACGCGTTGCCCTCGGCGCCATCGCTGAAGTTGAACTCGGCCACGGTGAAGACGTGGCTGGTGCCGATCTCCACATTGGCGGAATTGTCCGCTGCCACCGGCGCGTCGTTGGTGCCGATGATGGACACCGAGATCGGTTGCACTGTCGTGCCGTCACCGGCCACTACGTTGAACGATTCCGACAGCAGGGCGCCCGCGGG
>CAJYKY010000027.1 GCA_913775005.1 uncultured Achromobacter sp. | reverse complement strand
GTCATGTGGTGGGCATCGCCCGCAACACCACGGACGTCGATTTCCCCGGTTATCTCTACGCCTGTGATCTGGCCGACGCCGGCCGCACCGAAGAAGTGCTGCGCGAAATCCGCGAGAAATTCCCCGTGGACGCCGTGGTGAACAATGTGGGCATCGCGTCGCCGCAACCGCTGGGCGAAATTGACCTGGCCACGCTGTACAACGTGCTCGACTTGAACGTGCGCGTGGCGGTGCAAGTCACGCAGGCCTTTATCGAATCCATGAAGGTGCGCCGCGCCGGCCGCATCGTCAACGTGGTCAGCCGCGCCATCTACGGCGGCCTGGACCGCACCGCCTATTCGGCTGCGAAGAATGCGCTGGTGGGTTGCACGCGCACGTGGGCGCTGGAGCTGGCGGAATATGGCGTCACCGCCAATGCCGTGGCGCCCGGCCCGATCGAAACCGAAATGTTCCGCGCCACCCGCCCGGCGGGCAGCGAAGGCGAAAAGCGCGCGCTGGCTTCCGTGCCCATGAAGCGCCTGGGCACGCCGGCCGAAGTGGCCGCCGCCATTGCGTTCCTGTTGTCGGACGACGCGGGTTTCATCACCGGCCAGGTGTTGGGCGTGGATGGCGGGGGCAGCCTGGGCGGGCGTTCCTGATACCCGCCGCGCCGCAGGCCCCCTGCGGTGGCCGTGTCAGTAAGGGCCTTTGCCCGACGAGACGGCCTTCACCTCTTTGAACTGCGCGGCCAGATTCTCGGCCGCGCGCGCCAGCAGCACGGCGTCCACCCCCACCGCCACGAACGTCGCACCCAGCGCCAGGTAATGCTTGGCCTGCGTCAGCCCGCTGTGCAGGATGCCGGCGGCCTTGCCTGACTTCACGATGCGGGTAATGGCGTCGTCAATGGTCTTGACCACGTCGGGGTGTTCCGGCTGGCCCAGATACCCCATGCTGGCCGACAAATCCGCTGGGCCGATGAAGGCGCCATCCACCCCTTCGACGGCCAGGATGTCATCCAGCGCTGCGATGCCGGCCGGCGTTTCAATCTGCACCAGCACGCACATTTGATCGTTGGCGCGCTCCAGGTAATTGGGGATGCGGTTCCACCGTGAGGACCGCGCCAGTGCGCTTCCCACACCACGTATACCGGCCGGCGGATAACGCACCGCCGCGACAGCCGCGCGCGCTTCATCGGCGGATTGAATCATCGGCACCAGCAAGGTCTGCGCGCCGGTGTCCAGAATCTGCTTGATCTGCACCGGGTCATTCCAGGCCGGGCGCACCACCGGCGCGACCGGGTAGGCGGCCACCGATTGCAGCTGCGCCAGCGTGGTCTGCAAGGTGTTGGGCGCGTGCTCGCCATCGATCAGCAGCCAGTCGAAACCGGCGCCAGCGAGGATCTCGGACGTGTACGCGCTGGCCAGCCCGGCCCACAGGCCGATCTGAGGTTGACGGTCGCGCAGGGCTTGCTTGAAGGTGTTGGTCAGGATGTCCATGGACGGCATGCCGCTTAGTTGAAATGACAGTTGACGGTGCCCAGCACGCCGTAGTCGACGTTGAAGGTGTCACCGGGCCGGGCGGCGATCGGGCGGGTGAATGATCCCGACAGGATGACCTCTCCGGCTTCCAGCGCCACGTCGTGGGCGGCCAGTTTGTTAGCCAGCCATACTACGCCATTGGCGGGGTGATTCAAGACGCCGGCGGCCACGCCGGTTTCCTCGATGACGGCATTGCGCGACAGAATCGCACCGACCCAGCGCAGGTCCATTTCGCCGATCTTCACGGGCCGCCCGCCCATCACCACGCCCGCGTTCGCGGCATTGTCGGCGATGGTGTCGAACACCTTGCGCGGCCGCTTGGTGTCGGGGTCGATGCTGTGCGAGCGCGCATCGATGATCTCCAGCGCGGGAATCACGTAGTCCACGGCGTCGTACACCTGGAACAGCGTGACGTCGGGGCCTTGCAGCCGTTTGCCCAGCACGAACGCCAGCTCCACTTCCAGGCGCGGCAGGATGAAGCGGCCCGCGGGAATCTCGCTGCCATCCGCAAAGAACATATCGTCCAGCAGCATGCCGAAATCGGGTTCGTCGATCTGCGACGCCTGCTGCATGGCGCGCGAGGTCAGGCCGATCTTGTGGCCACGTTTGATGCGGCCTTCGGCTAGTTTGAGGTCCATCCACGCGCGTTGGATGGCATAGGCATCCGCGATGGTGATGTCGGGATGATCCAGCGAAATCTGGCGGATCTGCTGGCGGGTGCGTTCGGCGTCGTGCAGGCGCGCGGCCAGCGTGCGCACCGTCTGGGTATCTAGCATGGAAGGTCCTGGAGTGGGAATCAGATCGGGGTAGGGGGCGGCGGGGCGGCGACCAAGGTGCTGACCAGGCGGCCGATGCCTTCTATTTCTGTGACGACTTCGTCACCGGGCTTGACGTTGACGATGCCGTCGGGCGTGCCGGTCAGGATCAAGTCGCCGGGGGCAAGCGTCATGAAGCTGCTGAAGTATTCAATTAACGCCGGCACGTCGAACACCATGTCTCGCGTGTTGCCGCATTGCGTCTGCACGCCGTTGACGGTGGTGCGCAAGGTCAGGTTCATCGGGTCGGGCACGTCGTCGCGGTCGACGAGCCAGGGGCCGAGCGGCGTGCAGGTGTCGCGGCTTTTCACGCGCAGGTTCGGGCGATACCAGTTTTCCAGATAGTCGCGCAGCGCGTAGTCGTTGGCGACGGTATAGCCCGCGACATAGTCATACGCGTTTTCGCGCCTGACCCCGCGCGCCGTCTTGCCGATCACCACGGCCAGCTCGCATTCATAGTGCATGAAGGCGACATCGACGGGGCGCAACGTGCGGGCGCGGTGGCCGACGAACGTGTTCGCGGCCTTCAGAAATCCCAAGGGTTCGGCCGGGGCCTTGAACGCTAATTCTTTGGCGTGGTCGGCGTAGTTGATGGCCAGCGTGAAGGTGGTGCGCGGCTCGATGGGCGGCAACCAGGTCACGGCGGCTTCCGCCAGAATGCGGCCATCGGCCAACCGGACATGGCCGGGCTGCGCTTCGGTGGCGGTATGGATGACGCCGTCGATGGCGATGCGTGCGTGTTTCATGGCGGCGTCCTCAGACCGTTGCGGCGGCAAGCCGGTTGCCCAGCGTGCCCACTTGCGAAATTCGGATC
>CAJYKY010000026.1 GCA_913775005.1 uncultured Achromobacter sp. | reverse complement strand
CGCGCACGTCACCTGGGGGTCGACGGCGGGTTTTGGCGACGACGTGGACATCTACGCCGAAAAGCTCGACCCCGCCGACCACACCCGCTATTGGCACAACGGCCAATGGAAAACGCTGGAAAAGCGTACCGAGCTCATCGAGGTCAAAGGCGGTGCGCCCGTGCTGATGGACGTGTACCGCAGCGTGCACGGCATCATCACCAAGTTCGACGACGCGCAGCACGTCGCCTACGCCAAGGCGCGCGCCTGGGAAGGCTTCGAGCTGCAATCCCTGATGGCCTGGACGCACAAGACGCAGTCGCGCAACTGGAACGAATGGAAGCAGCAGGCCGCGCGCCATGCGCTGACCATCAACTGGTATTACGCGGATGACCGCGGCAACATCGGCTACGCGCACACGGGCTTCTATCCCAAGCGCAAACCCGGTCATGACCCGCGCCTGCCCGTGCCTGGCACGGGCGACATGGACTGGGACGGCATCCTGCCGTTTTCCACTAACCCGCAGGTCTATAACCCGCGCCAGGGCTTCATCGCCAACTGGAACAACCAGCCGATGCGCGGCTATCCGTCCACGGACCTCTTTGCCATCGTGTGGGGCCAGGCCGATCGCTACGCCGAAATCGAAACCCGCATGAAGGCCATGACGGCCAACGGCGGCAAGGTCAGCGCGCAGCAGATGTGGGACCTGATCCGCACGACCAGTTACGCCGATGTCAACCGCCGCCATTTCCTTCCCTTCCTGCAACGCGCGGTGGCCGGGCTGCCGCCGGACGATGCACGCGCGCAGCTGGTGGCGTCGCTGGCGTCGTGGGATGGCATGAGCACCAGCGACAAGCATCCCGGCTTCTATGACAACGCGGGCCCGGCTGTCCTGGACGCGTGGCTGCGCGCCATGCTCAAGGCCACGCTGGCCGATGAGATGCCCGCCGACTTCTTCAAGTGGTACAGCGCTACCGGCTACCCCACGCCGGCTGCGCCCGCCACCGGGTCGCTCAACCTGACCGTCGGCGTGAAGGTGCTGTTCAACGCGCTGGCCGGGCCTGATGCTGGCGTGCCGCAGCAGGTCGACTTCTTTAACGGCAAGCGTCCGGAAGCGGTGACGCTGGCGGCGCTGGACGAGGCCCTGGCCACGCTGCAAAAAACCTATGGCCAGGACCCGGCCGCCTGGCGCATTCCTGCGCCGCCCATGGTGTTTGCGCCCAAGAATTTCCTGGGCGTGCCGCAAGCGGACGACAAGGCGGTGCTGACGTATTCGGCCACCCAGAACCGCGGCACCGAAAACAACATGACGGTGTTCGACGCCAAGGGCGTGCGCGCGGTGGATGTGGTGGCGCCGGGGCAGAGCGGCTTCGTCGCACCGGACGGCACCGCGTCCCCCCACACCCGTGACCAGTTCGACCTTTACAACCGCTTCGGCAGCAAGCGCGTCTGGTTCACGGATGCCGAGGTGCGCGCCAACGCTACGTCGGTAGAGACGTTGCGCTACTGACGGCGTAACCGCCCTGGTGGCTGGCCAGGCGCGCATAGGCTCCTTGCTTTCTCAGCAATTGGTCATGCGTGCCGGCTTCCGCCAGGGCGCCGTGTTCCAGCACCAGGATCAGGTCCGCATCGCGGATGGTTGACAGCCGGTGGGCAATCACCAAGGTGGTTCGATGCTGCATCAGCGTGTCCAGCGCGCCGCGCACCTGCATTTCGGACAGCGTGTCCAGGTGCGAAGTGGCTTCATCCAGAATCAGCACCGGCGCGTTCTTCAGGAAGGCGCGCGCAATCGAAATGCGCTGGCGTTGTCCGCCCGACAGCTGCATGCCGCGTTCGCCCACCCGCGTTGCCAGGCCATCGGGCAAGGTTCGCACAAAGCTGGTCAGCGCGGCTTGATCCAGCGCGCGGGCCAGCTCGTCGGGCGTGGCTTCGGGACGCGCCAGGCGGATGTTGCCTTCCAATGTGTCGTTGAACAGATAGGTGTCTTGCGTGACCAGCGCTACGCGGTCGCGCAGGCCGTCCAGTTGCAGCTGGCGCACGTCCACGCCATCCAGCTTCACCACGCCTTGGCGCGGGTCCCAGAAGCGCAGCAGCAAGCTGGCGACCGTGCTCTTGCCCGCGCCGGACGGGCCGACGACGGCCACCGTCGCGCCAGCCGGGGCTTTGAAACTCAGGTCCTTGAGCGTGTCTTCCGCTTTGCCGGGGTAGGCGAAGCTGACGTGGTCGAAGGTCAGCGACAGGCCGTGCGTGGCCACGGGCGGCGCAAGCGGGCCGTCGGTGACGGGTTCCGGTTCGTTGGCCACCACATGCAGCCGGCGCGTGGCGGCGATGGTATCGGCCAGCTGACGGCTGACCTGCGAGATCTCCGATACGGGCAGGAAGGTCGCCAGCGCAATCAGCACCAGCAGCGGCAACATGCTGGCCGACAGCGCGCCGGCCGATACCTGCAATGCGCCCACTACCGCGACGGCCAAGCCGCCCAGCCCCATCGCCACTTCAAACCACGCCGTCTGCTTGGACAGATCGCGCAGGATGGCCAGGCGGCGCACGCGGTAGTGGTCAGCCACTTTCAGGAACTGATCACGCCGGCGGCCCGTGGCCTGGAATGCCGTCAGATCGGCCAGGCCCTGGATGGTGTCGGTGGTGTGCGCGCTCATTTCGCCCAGCGCCTGCCGGGCCTTGTCGCCCAAGGCGTCGACGTGACGGCGGCCGCGCACGGGCGACAGCAGTGCATAGGCCAGGAAGGGCAGCAGCGCCAGCGCCACCGGCCAGCTGTAGACGCCCAGAAAACCCAGCACCGACAACGGCACCAGCACCGACACGATGGCGGGCGCGATGGTGTGCGCGTAGAAGTACTCCACCATTTCCACGTCCTGCGTGGCTAGCGCCACCAGGTCGCCAGAGCGGCGCTGCAACAGGTAGGCGGGCGCCAGGCGTTCCAGCTTGTCGTAAAGCTTGACGCGCATATCGGCCAGCAGCTGATACGCCATCGCATGGGCCAGCCACGAGTCCAGCCAGTGGAACAGCGCGGCCAGCGGCGCGGTGATCAACAGGCCAATCGCAAGCGTGGAGATGTCGCGGCCATCGCGGATGGCGGCCACGATCAAGGCGCTGAAGACGCCCACGCCGATAAAGGCTGCCACGCGCGCCACGCCCAGCAAGATGGTGGCGATGAGCGTGCCGCGCCAGGGGCGCACGACGGACAGCAAGGTGCGCAGCGTGTCGCGCCACCC
>CAJYKY010000025.1 GCA_913775005.1 uncultured Achromobacter sp. | reverse complement strand
ATCTGATCGACGCCGAACCCATCCCCGACGGGGATGGGTTCGGCGTCGATCAGATCATCGTGCGCCAGCAGATCCGTCACGCGTGGCATGGCGCTATCAAGCGATTCTGCGCCCGGCGGCAGCGCGTCGGCCTCGCGCTCTGCCTGTAGCGAAAAATCCAGCAGGCGCTGCGTGTAGTCGTAAGTCGGCCCCAGGATCTGCCCGCCCGGCACGTCTTTGAACGTGGACGAGATGCGGCGCTGCAAGCGCATGGCGCCGGTGTCGATCGGCTGCGTGTAGCCGTAGCGCGACAAGGTGGTGCGATAGGCGCGCAACAGGAACACGGCTTCAATCACATCGCCAGCCGCCTGCTTGAGCGCCAGCGCGGCCAGTTGCGGGTCGTAGAGCGAGCCCTCGGCCATGACGCGCGACACGGCCAGCGGCATCTGTTCGCGGATCTGGTCCAGGCTCAGTTCGGGAATTTCACGATCGCCGCGCCGGTAATCGTCCAGCATGCGATACGAATTCAGGATGGCGCGTTCGCCCCCTTTGACGGCCACATACATATCAGTTCTCCACGCGCGTCGTGCGCGGCAAGCCGCAGAACCGCTGGTCTTGCGTCAGCAGCACATCGACGCCCAGCGGAAACCGTTGATGATTCATGCGCCATTCGCGCCAGAAGCCATCGGGCAGGCCCGAGGCCAGCAACGCCTGACGCGTCTGGATGCCCGGCCCGGTCAGGCTCACCGCCGCGCCCGCCGTCAGCGACGTCACTTCAAGCAGCAGGGTGGTGGACAGGTCGGGATAGGCGGGGTCACCCAGGTGGCAGGCCGACAGCGCCGGTGCCTCGTAACCTGCCGGCACGGCCGCAAAGCGCGCCAAGGCGGGCGATGGCACGATGGGGCAGCCGCAGTGAAACCGCAGGAAGGCCAGCACGTCGGCATGCACGCCGGGCGGCAGCCACAGCGGGGTGTCCACGTCCACCAGCGTCAACAGCAACGCGGTCATCGCGGGCGACAGGCCGGCAGGCACGCCGCTCCTGGCCGTCAAACGCTGCACGCTGCCAGGATGCGCCAGCGCATGCAGGGCCAGCCGAAACGTGGACTGCGCATCGTGAACCGGGTCGTCAAAGCCGGGCAGCAATCGAGGGCTGGCGGCGGCGGGAATCGGGGTTGAGGCTTGCATGCAGGTGGGCATGTCCGTCGGTGTTTCGATCTGCATATCAGTCCTCGCCTCGCACCATCGTGAAGAACTCCACCTTGGTCTGCGCCGCGACCCGCGCCTGGCGCTCGACCTTGGCCGCGTGTTCGCGCGCCAACGGTTCGATCAGCTGCGCCTGCACCGTGTCGTGCCACTGCGCTTGCTGTAGCAAGGCATCAGCGATGGCGGCCTGTTCGGCGTGACGCAGCGAGCGGCCCTGCACATACGCCACCCCCACCACACCGCCATCGAGCGTGACGGCGCAACGTGTCACGGTCATTTCGCCCAGGTTGAAGCGCGCGCCAGTGCCGCCGCTGCGCGCCCGCACCATGGCCATGCCGGTCTGCGCCGGGCGCAGCAACTGGTGCGCCGGCAATCGGCCCAGCGCCATGAACGCGCCTTCCAACGAGGCCGGGCTGGCCAACGACAGCACCCGCATCCAGGCGGCACGCCGGGCGTTGGCCGCGTCCTGTCCTGCTTGGCAATGATCCATAATTTCCTCTAAACGTCTAGACGACCGGACGGAGTATGATCGCTGTGTTTTCGAAGTTCAACAGGCTGGCGTGAATTTTTGATGACAGTGTTCAGCGCGGCACACCGCCTATCCCGCAGCGGCGGCATGGTGCACAATCACTGCCATTCTGATGATGTAACGGCAAGAGCACACCCTATGGTTGAACGAGGTTCCGGCATCGCCGTCTGGCGGCAAATTGGCGAGTCCCTGGCGGATGACATCCGCAACAAGCTCTATATGGCGGGCGAACAGCTGCCATCAGAACCCGAGCTGGCCGCCAAGTTTTCCGTCAACCGGCACACCATCCGCCGCGCCATGGGCGAACTTGAGCAAAGCGGCCTGGTCCGCATCGAACAGGGCCGTGGCACGTTTGTGCAGGAACATGCCATTGATTACGCCATCGGCAAGCGCACGCGCTTTTCCGAGAACCTGCGCAGCCAAGGGGTGTTGGGCCATCTGGAAGCCGTGGGCAGCCAGACCTTGCGCGCGGCCGACATCGCCAAACATCTGGGCCTTACACGCAGCGCGCCGCTGCTGCGCGTGCAGATCGTGGGCAAAGCCGAGAACCGCCCCATCAGCGCGTCGGAACATTACTTTGATGAAAAGCGCTTTCCGGATTTTGCCGACCGCCTGACGGCATTGCGCTCGGTGTCCAAGGTCTACACGCACTACGGCATTGGCGATTACACGCGCAAGTGGTCGCGCATTACCGCTGCCCTGCCCACGCCGGAAATTGCCCGGCTGCTGGGTCAACCCAAGACGCGCCCCATCCTGCAAGTCGAGGCGCTGAACGTGGATCAGGACGGCGCGCCGCTGCAATACAGCATCACCCGCTTTGTGGGCGATCTGGTGCAACTGATGGTGGCCGACGACAGCTAGGCGCCAAGGGCAAACATTCTTGCCCCCTTGCAACAACATTCATCTAGA
>CAJYKY010000024.1 GCA_913775005.1 uncultured Achromobacter sp. | reverse complement strand
GACAACGACTGGATCGACCAGCTGTTCATCGCCAACACGCACGATTACCTGCTGTGCTTCTCGAACCGTGGCCGTGTGTACTGGCTGAAGGTCTGGGAAGTGCCGCAAGGCACGCGCAACTCGCGCGGCAAGCCTATCGTCAACATGTTCCCGCTGGCTGACGGCGAGAAGATCACGGTGGTGCTGCCGGTCAAGGAGTTCAGCGAAGATCATTTCGTCTTCATGGCGACCTCGCGCGGCACGGTCAAGAAGACCCCGCTGTCCGACTTCTCCAACCCGCGCAAGGCCGGCATCATCGCCGTCGACCTTGACGATGGCGACTACCTGATCGGCGCCGACCTGACCGACGGCCAGCACGACGTCATGCTGTTCTCGGACTCCGGCAAGGCTGTGCGCTTTGACGAAAACGACGTGCGTCCGATGGGCCGCAATGCCCGCGGCGTGCGCGGCATGATGCTCGAGGAAACGCAGACGGTCATCGCGTTGCTGGTTGCCGGCGACGAAACGCAGACCGTGCTGACCGCCACCGAAAACGGTTACGGCAAGCGCACCCCGATTGGTGAATACACGCGCCACGGCCGTGGCACCAAGGGCATGATCGCCATCCAGACCAGCTCGCGTAACGGCAAGGTGGTGGGCGCAGTGCTGGTCAACCCGACAGACGAAATCATGCTGATCACCACCGGCGGCGTGCTGGTGCGTACCCGTGTCGCGGAAATCCGCGAAATGGGCCGCGCCACGCAAGGCGTCACGCTGATCAACGTGGACGACGGCAGCTCGCTGTCCGGCGTGCGTCGTGTTGTGGAAAGCGATGCCGACGACGACGGCGAACTGGACGGTGACGTCCAGGCCGAAGACGGTCAGGCGGATGGCGGCGACGATACCAACGGCGCAACGGATTCGACGGAACCTACGGAGCAATAATGGCCCGCCCCTGGAACTTCTCGGCAGGCCCCTCGGCCTTGCCCGAGGTGGTATTGCAGCAAGCAGCAGCTGAGATGCTGGATTGGCATGGCAGTGGCATGTCGGTGATGGAAATGAGCCATCGCGGCAAGCACTTCGTGCAGATCTGCGACGAAGCAGAATCCGATTTGCGTGATCTGCTGGGCTTGCCCGCCGATTACGCGGTCATGTTCATGCAAGGCGGAGGTTCCGGGGAGAACGCCATTGTTCCCATGAATCTCATGGGTCGCCGTGGCACGCCAGCCGCCGATTTCGTCGTGACGGGCCATTGGTCCAAGCGGTCGTACAAGGAAGCCGGGCGCTACGGCAGCACGCACGTGGCGGCTACCAGCGAATCGGCCATCGTCCTGGATGGCCGCGAGCAATCGCCGCTGACCTGGGTGCCGCCGGTTGATTCCTGGAAAGTCCGTCCGGAATCGGCCTATCTGCACCTGTGCAGCAACGAAACCATTGGCGGCGTCGAGTTCCTTGACTGGCCCGACACCGCCGCGCTGGGCGCGCCCGACGTGCCGCTGGTCGTCGACGCGTCTTCGCATTTCCTGTCGCGCCCGATGGACGTGACGCGCTGCGGCATGATGTACGCCGGCGCGCAAAAGAATGCGGGCCCGGCTGGCGTGACCATGGTCATCGCCCGCCGCGACCTGATCGGCCACGCCTTGCCGATCTGCCCGTCCGCGTTC
This sequence comes from uncultured Achromobacter sp., assembly GCA_913775005.1. GTDB lineage: Bacteria > Pseudomonadota > Gammaproteobacteria > Burkholderiales > Burkholderiaceae_B > Achromobacter. The sequence goes on along the minus strand of CAJYKY010000024.1, from coordinate 5,533 downwards.
GATTACGCCAATGTCGCGGCCGAACATTCGCGCTACAACACCCCGCCCACCTTCGCGATCTACGTCGCCGGGCTGGTGTTCAAGTGGGTCAAGGCCAATGGCGGTGTTGCCGGCATGGAAGCGGCTAACAAGGCCAAAGCCGATCTGCTGTACGGCTACCTGGATAGCACCAGCTTTTACCGCAACCCCATTCACGCACCCGTGCGTTCGCGCATGAACGTGCCGTTCGTGCTGCGCGACGAATCGCTGAACGACGCCTTCCTGCAAGGCGCCGACGCGGCGGGGCTGACGCAACTGAAGGGTCACAAGAGCGTGGGCGGTATGCGCGCCTCCATCTACAACGCCGTGCCGCTTGCCGGCGTGACGGCGCTGGTCGAGTACCTGAAGGAATTCGAGCGCCGCTATGGATGAAGCCCTCCAGCAGAAGTTGCGTCCCTTGCGTGAACGCATTGATGCGCTGGACGCGCAGATCCTAGACCTGCTGTCGCAACGCGCTCGCGCCGCGCTGGAAGTGGGCGAGGCCAAGCATGCGGCGCAAGCCGACGGCCCGGTGCTGCGCCCCGAGCGTGAAGCCGAAGTCATCCGCCGCTTGCAGCAGATCAACCCCGGCCCGTTCCCCAATGCGGGCGTGGCGTCGGTGTGGACCGAAATCATCTCGGCGTGCCGTGGCCTGGAGCGCGGCATGACGGTCGCTTACCTCGGCCCGCAAGGTTCGTTTTCCGAACAGGCTGCGCTGGAACACTTCGGCCACTCGGTGCAGAAATTGCCGTGTGTGTCGTTCGATGAAGTGTTCCGCGCCGTGGAAGGCGGTCAGGCCGATGTGGGCATGGTGCCGGTGGAAAACTCTACTGAAGGCGCCGTCAATCGCAGCCTGGATTTGCTGCTGAACACGCCGCTGACCATCCTGGGCGAGCGTTCGCTGGTCATTCGCCATTGCCTGATGTCGCAGTCGGGCAATATGGACGGCATCAAGACCATCTCTGCGCATCCGCAGGCGCTGGCCCAGTGCCAGGGTTGGCTGACGCGCAATTATCCCGACGTGGAACGCGTTGCCGCGTCCAGCAATTCCGAAGCGGCCCGCGCCGCCGCAGGTGACCCCAGCATCGCTGCCATTGCTGGCGAAGTGGCCGCGCCCGCCTGGAATCTACAAGTGATCGCGCCCGGCATTCAAGACGATCCGCACAACCGCACGCGTTTCCTGGCCATCGGCAATATCCAGCCGCTGGTCAGCGGCAAAGACAAGACCAGCCTGATCCTGGCTGTGCCGAATCGCGCTGGCGCTGTGTATGAAATGCTGGCGCCGCTGGCCGACAACGGCGTGTCGATGACGCGCTTTGAATCGCGTCCGGCCCGCACCGGCCAATGGGAATACTACTTTTACGTTGACGTCCTGGGTCACCGCAACGACCCGAATGTCGAGCGCGCCCTTGCGACCTTGCAGGCGCAGGTTGCCTATCTGAAAGTGCTGGGTTCGTACCCGGCGCCGTGAGCCTCCCCACCATGACCTCTGCATCCAAGCCCCTCGTTGCTCCCGCCCACGTGAGCGCCATCGCGCCGTATCAGGCGGGCAAGCCCATCGAAGAACTGGCCCGCGAATTCGGGCTGGATCCGGCGGGCATCGTCAAGCTCGCGTCGAACGAAAACCCCTTGGGCATGCCCAAGTCGGCGCGTGCCGCCATGTTGGCCGCCGCCGAATCGCTGGCCCGCTATCCCGACCCGAATGGCTTTGACCTGAAGGCCGCGCTGGCGGAACGCTACGGCGTGCCCATGAGCTGGATCACGCTGGGCAACGGCTCGAACGACATCCTGGAAATCGCGGCGCTGGCGCTGCTGGAGCCAGGCTCGTCGGCGGTGTATGCGCAGCACTCGTTTGCCGTCTATCGCCTGGCCACGCAAGCGCGCGGCGCGCGCCACATCGTGGTGCCGGCACAAGACTACGGCCACGACCTGGACGCGATGTTCGACGCTATCGCCGACGACACGCGCCTGTTGTTCATCGCCAACCCGAACAACCCCACGGGTACGTTCGTGCCGGGCGACAAGGTGGCGTCCTTCCTGGAACGCGTGCACGCCGCCCACGGCGATCGCGTCACGGTGGTGCTGGACGAGGCCTACAACGAGTATCTGGATCCGGAATACCGCTTTGACAGCACCGCGCTGGCACGCCGGTTCCCGAATCTGATCATCTCGCGCACATTCTCCAAGGCCTATGGCCTGGCTGGCCTGCGCGTGGGCTTCTCGGTGGCGCAGCCGGCACTGACGGATCTGCTGAACCGCGTTCGTCAGCCGTTCAACGTCAACACCTTGGCGCAGGCAGCAGCGATCGCCGCGCTGGGTGACGCCGCCTATCTGGAAGAGGCGTACGCGTCGAACAAGTCGGGCAAGGCACAGTTGTGCGCTGCGTTCGATCAGCTGAAACTGCGCTACGTGCCCAGCTACGGCAACTTCGTGCTGGTGCATGTGGGCGATGCGCCCCGCATCAATCTGGAATTGCTCAAGCGCGGTGTGATCGTGCGTCCGGTGGCCGGTGACGGCCTGCCCGAATGGCTGCGCGTGTCGATTGGCCTGCCCGCAGAAAACGCACGCTTCATCGACGCCTTGACCTCCATTCTGTCCGCATGAACGACGCGTTACCTTCTACCGATCAGGGGGCCGCTGGCCCCCTGATTCCTGTATTGGCCGGTGTTGGGGTTGGCCTGATCGGCGGTTCGTTCGCCGCAGCGCTGCGCCGGGCCGGGCAGGTTGGGCGGGTGTTGGGGGTGGGGCGGAATGCCTCATCGCTGGCGCGCGCCGTGGAACTGGGTTTGATCGACGAGGCCGTCAGCGCCGAAGATGCCGCTGCCCGAGCGGACCTGGTGCTGTTGTCCACGCCCGTTGGCGGATTGAAAAACGTGCTGGCGCGGATGCTGCCGCATCTGGGCGCGCACACCGTCCTGACCGATGCGGGCAGCACCAAGGCTGAGGTGGTTGAGGCCGCGCGCGACGTCTTGGGCGCGCACATCGGCCGCTTCGTGCCGGGCCACCCCATCGCGGGGGCCGAGCGCACCGGGCCGGACGCTGCCGATGCCGATCTCTACTGCCGCCGCACCGTCATCCTGACTCCCTTGCCTGAAAATGCCGACGCCTCCATCGAACGGGTGCGCCAGGCGTGGCAGGCTTGCGGCGCGTCGGTGATGAATATGGATGCCGTATCGCATGACCGCGTGCTGGCGTCCGTCAGCCATCTGCCGCATCTGCTGTCGTCCGTCTATATGGAGCAGGTGGCCACCGCCTCTGACGCGCCCACTCGCCTTGAACTGGCCGGCAGCGGTTTTCGTGATTTCACGCGCATTGCGGCGGGTTCGCCGGAAATGTGGCGCGATATTTTTCTGTCCAATCGCGATGCGATGCTGGCCGAGCTTGCCGACGTGCGCGCCGTGCTGGATCGCGCCGAACGCGCCATTGCCAACGGCGATGACGCGGCTTTGCTGGCGCTGCTGGACACGGCGGCCCAGGCGCGCCGCAACTGGCGCAAGGAGTAGCTGAGATGGGTGCGTTGCCATATCTGGATCTGCCGCGCGTGCGGCAAGCGCAGGGCGTGATGGCCTTGCCGGGCTCAAAGAGCATTTCGAACCGCGTGCTGCTGCTGTCGGCCATTGCCGAAGGCACGACGGTGATCACCGGCCTGCTCGATTCCGACGACACGCGCGTCATGCTGGCTGCGTTGCGTCAGCTGGGCGTGCAGGTTTCTGAATTGGATGCCGGCCAAGTAACGGTTCAGGGCGTGCGGCGCTTTCCGGTGGAAAGCGCGGACTTGTTCATGGGCAATGCCGGCACCGCGATCCGTCCGCTGACGGCCGCCTTGGCGTTGATGGGCGGTGAGTACCGTCTGTCTGGGGTGCCGCGCATGCATGAGCGCCCCATTGGTGACCTGGCCGATGCCTTGAACGCATTGGGTGCGCGCATCGATTATCTGGGTCAGCCTGGCTATCCGCCGCTGCATATCGGCCGTGGCGAGATCGCCGACGACGCCGTGACGCGCGTGCAGGGTTCGGTGTCCAGCCAGTTCCTGACTGCGCTGCTGCTCGCCGCGCCCTTGCAGGCGGGCCGCAGCGGCAAGCCCGTCACCATCGAGGTGGTGGGCGAGCTGATCTCCAAGCCTTACATCGAAATCACGCTAAACCTGATGGCGCGCTTTGGCGTGCGCGTGCAGCGCGATGGCTGGAGCCGTTTCGTGATCGAGGGCGGCGCGGGCTATCGCAGCCCGGGCCAGATCGCGGTGGAAGGCGATGCATCCACGGCATCGTATTTCTTGGCGTTGGGCGCCATTGGCGGCGGTCCGCTGCGGGTTACCGGCGTGGGCGCGGCCAGCATTCAAGGCGACGTCGCCTTCGCCGATACGCTGGCGCAAATGGGCGCCACGGTCACGTACGGCCCCGACTGGATCGAAGTAACCGGTGTGCGGGTGGCAGACGGTGCGCGGCTCAAGGCATTCGACACGGATTTCAACCTGATTCCCGACGCCGCCATGACGGCGGCCGCGTTGGCGCTGTATGCGGATGGCCCGTGCCAACTGCGCAATATCGGCAGCTGGCGCGTGAAGGAAACCGACCGCATCCACGCCATGCAGACCGAGCTGGAAAAGCTGGGCGCGCAGGTGGAATCGGGGCCGGATTGGTTGCGCGTGATTCCGCCCGCGCAGGGCGCCTGGCGCGATGCGCACATCGGCACCTGGGACGATCACCGCATGGCCATGTGCTTTTCGCTGGCGGCCTTTGGTCCGGCGGCGGTCAGAATTCTTGATCCGGGTTGCGTCAGCAAGACGTTCCCGGGTTACTTTGATGTCTACGCGAGCCTGGTATCGGCCTAGCGAAATAAAACTTACATGACTTCGATTGCTTCGATTGATTCTCCCGTGGCCCCGGTTATCACGATCGATGGCCCCACCGCGTCTGGCAAGGGCACCGTGGCGCACCGCGTCGCCAAGGCGCTGGGCTGGGACGTGCTGGACAGCGGTGCGCTGTACCGGCTGACGGCGCTCGCTGCCATCCGCCAAGGCGTGGCCGCCGACGACGAGGCGGGCGTGGCCCGCGTTGCCGAAACCCTGAATGTGCGCTTTGAAGGCCCCCACGTGTATCTCGAAGGCGCCGATGTCGGCCACGAGATCCGCCGTGAAGAAGTAGGCAATTTTGCTTCCCGCATCGCGGCTTTTCCCGGCCTGCGCGCGGCGCTTTTAGAGCGCCAGCGCGCGTTTCGCGTGGCGCCGGGCCTGGTCGCCGATGGCCGCGATATGGGCACCGTGGTGTTCCCGGATGCGTCCCTGAAGGTGTTCCTGGTTGCCGATGTTGTCGCCCGGGCAGAGAGGCGGCGTAAGCAGTTGATCGAAAAGGGAATTTCTGCTAATCTAGATGACCTTCTGCGAGACATGCGCGAGCGAGACGCCCGCGACACCGGGCGCGCCACAGCGCCTCTTGCTCCCGCAGCAGATGCACACGTGCTGGATTCGTCTGATTTGACGATTGCAGAAACGGTGCAGGCAATACTGGATTTCTGG
>CAJYKY010000023.1 GCA_913775005.1 uncultured Achromobacter sp. | reverse complement strand
AGGCCGACGGCAGCTACACGCGGTGGTGGTTCGTCGACGTGTTGAACAAGGTTCAGCAGACCAACCGCCTGGTGTTTGACTGGACCACCAACGGCAGCGCCGGCGGCTTCAAGCTGGATCTGAGCGGCGACCACTATCAAAGCAACTTCTGCTTTCGCTATCACACGCACGCCCAGCATCCCGAACTGGGCAACCGCATGTTCATGGCGTCGGACAGCTTCAGCCACCTTGGCGGCTGGCTGGAAGGCGCATTCATGAGCGCGGTCAATGCGGTTGCGGGCGTGATCCTGGCCGCCAACGGCGGGAAGACGGAGAGCCTGAACAGTGAAGCGGCCAAGCTGTTCTCGACCCTGGATTCGGTGGTTTACACGCCGCCGACGCCGCCGCATCCCGTCAACGGACCCGGCCCCATCAGGCCGCATGGCAACGATCCGTTGATTCATGCGTTCAAAGAGGGGGTTGCCATGTACGGGCCGACGATGAAAAGCCTGATCAACGAAAAATTCGGGGATGGCGTGATGTCCACCAGCGACTTCGACGTCACGCTTGACCGGCGTGCGGGCGCGAGCGGTGACCGCGTCACCATCGCCATGAGCGGCGTGTTCGAACCCTTCAAATCGTGACGTCAGGTCAAGGCATGCCGCCGCAAGCGGCTTGCCTTGGCTCACACAACAAGCACGCCGCCCGCGTCAGCGGGCAGGCGCTGCAATACGCCCCAGAACGCCTTCAATCATCACCCCAATCGCCAGCACCTTGCGGTCTTCGCCTGGCAGGCCATCGATCTCCAAGCCCACCGGCAAACCGTCATCCGACAGCCCCGCAGGCACGCTCAACCCGGGCAGCCCCGCGTTGCTGCCGGGGTCGACGTTGCGCGCGAGCTGACTGAAGGTTTCGAAGCTGCTGGCGTCGGGCGTGGCGGCCGGAGGTTGGATGGGGACAGTAGGAAACAGCAGGCCATCCAGGTCATGCGCCTTGAAGGCGCTGCGGTAGACGTCGATCAAGGCATTCCGCTGTTGCGCGATCACGCGTTCGTACAGCGGTTGCAGCGCCAGCACCTGGCCGTCGGGCAGCGGCAGCACGCCCGGCACGATCAGGCCGTCGAAGATGGCCTTCACATCCGGGCTGGAGATCTGCGCCACCACGTCCTCGAAGCTCACGCCCGTGTCGTAGCGATGGAGATAGTCCGTCAGGTCGGGCTTTTGCTCGTACAGGCATAGCGGCATACCCACCGCCGCGTTCGCGGCTGGCAAGTCTGGCATGTCGATGTCGATCAACTGCACGCCCGCATGGCGCAGGCGCGTCAACGCTGCCTGGGCCGTATCGCGCACCTGCGGGTCCAGGTCTGCCCAGAAATAGCCGGGCAGGCCCAGCCGCACTTGGGCAGCGGGCAGGGCGGCAAGCGGCGCAGCGTCGTTCGCCAGCACCGCGTCCAGCAGCACGATGTCCTGCATGCTGTTGGCGATGGGTCCGGGCGTGTCGCGCGTGTGCGAGATCGGCGTGATGCCCGCGCCGTCGTAACGGCCGACGGACGGCCGGAAGCCCACGGCGCCATTGACGCTGGCGGGCAAGCGTACCGATGCGCCCGTGTCCGTACCCATCGCGGCGGGCGCAAGGCGTGCGCCCACGGCCGCGCCGCTGCCCGAAGACGAGCCGCCCGCGATGCGGTCGGCGTCATAAGCGTTGCGCGTGCCGTCGCCCAACGGGCCAGGGAAGGCGGTGTTGTAGCCGGACACGCCAAAGGCAAGCTCGTGCATGTTGGTCTTGCCCACGATGACGGCGCCTGCCTCGCGCAACCTGCGCACCACGGGTGCGTCGTGCGCCGGGCGGAACGATTTCAGGGCAGGGGTGCCGGCCGTGTTGGGCAGGCCGGCCACGTGGATGTTGTCTTTGATGGCGATGGGCACGCCGCCCAGCGGCAGCGGCACGTTACCCGCCTTGTCGCGCTTGGCATCGAACGCGCGCGCCTGCGTCAGCGCGCCGTCGCGGTCCACGCAGATGAAGGCGTTGAGGGCCGCGTGCGAGTCGATGCGATCCAGGCAGGCTTGCGTCAGGGCCTCGCTGGTCAAGCGCCCCGCGCGGATCTGCGCGGCCGCCTGCGCCACGGTCAGGTCGGTCAGAGCCACATCCGCGTTGCCAGTGGCGGAGGGGGCGGACGAGGGCGTTTGCTGCGTGTCGGACATGGCGCTTGTTCCTTACCTGCTCGGTGTTGACGGAGCCGCCATCTATACCGTGATCCCGGCGGCGCTGTCGAGAGCCAGCGGGAAAGTGCCTGCGAGCGTGGTCTACCACTTCGATAGTGGTAAACCATGATGGCTCAAATTGGTAAACCAACTATGATTTGGTCTAACCACTTTTGAATTCCATGACACTGCAACTGATCCCCAAACCCGAAGAACCGGCCAGCAAGCCGGTGGCGGACCGCGCCTATGTGCGCCTGGCCGCGCAGATCCAGGCGCTGGTCGCCCAAGGCGAATTCGCCGTCGGCAAGCGTTTGCCGGCCGAGCGCGCACTGGCCGAACGCTTCGACGTCAGCCGCACCGCGCTGCGCGAAGCCATCATCGCGCTGGAAATTTCCGGGGTGGTCGAGGTGCGGGGCGGGTCGGGCATCTACGTCTGTGAACCCAAGCCGGGCGTGACGCGTCTGCCCGGCGCGCAGGAAGCGGCGGCGGGGCCTTTCGAATTGCTGCGGGCGCGCTGCCTGATCGAATCCGAAATCGCCGCGCTGGCAGCCACCACGCGCAACGATGCCGACCTGGACCGCATCTTCGAAGCGCTGACGACGATGCGCGAACAGATGATGGACAAGGTTGCCAACGAAGAGGCCGACCGCCGCTTTCATCTGTACATCGCGCAGTCCACGGGCAACAGCGTGCTGCTGGCCACGGTGACGTCGATGTGGGATCAGGCGCAAGGCCCGATCTGGGAAAAGATAGAACAGCAT
>CAJYKY010000022.1 GCA_913775005.1 uncultured Achromobacter sp. | reverse complement strand
TTTATAAAGTGCTGGACCCCCGGGTACGGCTGGAGGGCTCGGCATGAGCACCACTGCAACCCAAGAGAAGGTTCCCGCGCTCCGCCGCGAATCCCCGTGGCGCCGCAACCTGACCGAATTCATGTCGTCCAAGACGGCGGTGTTTGGTCTGGTCATCGCAACCTTGCTGATCCTGGCCGCCATCTTCGCGCCCTGGATCTCGCCGCAGAATCCGTATGACCTCTTGCAGATCGACGTGCTGGATTCGCGCTTGCCGCCCGGGTCGATGAACGGGCTGGACACCTTCCACTACTGGCTAGGCACCGACGGCCAAGGCCGCGACCTGCTGTCGGGCATCTTGTACGGCCTGCGTATCAGCCTGATGGTGGGCGTGGGCTCGGCGCTGATCGCCGGCATCGTCGGCACCTTGCTGGGCCTGCTTGCCGCCTACGCGGGCGGCAAGGTCGACGCCTTCATCATGCGTCTGGTCGACCTGATTCTGTCGTTCCCGTCGATCCTGGTTGCCATGATGATCCTGGCCTATCTGGGCAAGGGCGTGGGCAACGTGGTGCTGACGCTGGTGATTCTGGAATGGGCCTACTACGCCCGCACCGCGCGCGGCCAGGCGCTGGTCGAACGCCGCCGCGAATATGTGGAAGCGGCGCGCTGCCTGGACATTCCCAACTGGCGCATCATGTTGAAGCACATTCTGCCCAACTGCCTGCCGCCGCTGATCGTAATCGGCACCTTGCAGATCGCGCGCGCCATCACGCTGGAAGCCACGTTGAGCTTTCTGGGCCTGGGCGTGCCGGTCACCGAACCGTCGCTGGGCCTGCTGATTTCCAACGGCTTCCAATACATGCTGTCCGGCGAATACTGGATCAGCTTCTACCCCGGCATCGCGCTGCTGATCACCATCGTCGCCATCAATCTGGTGGGCGACCGCCTGCGCGACGTGCTGAACCCGAGGACCCACAAATGACCGACCGCACCGCCACCGGCGCGCCGGCCACGCTTGAAGTGCGCAACCTGCGCACGCACTTTCACACCCGCGCGGGCGTCTTGCCCGCCGTGGACGACGTGTCGTTCACGCTGGAACGCGGCAAGATCCTGGGCCTGGTCGGTGAATCCGGCTCGGGCAAATCCGTCACCGGCTTTTCCATCATGGGTCTGGTCGACGCGCCGGGCCGCATCGTTGGCGGCGAAGTGCTGTTTCAAGGCCGCGACCTGACCAAGCTTGCGCCACGTGAATTGCGCAAACTGCAAGGCAACCGCATCGCCATGATCTTCCAAGATCCGATGATGACGCTGAACCCGGTCCTGCGCGTAGACGTGCAGATGATCGAAACCGTGCGCGCGCACAACAAGATGAGCAAGGCGCAAGCCCGCATCCTGGCGCGCGACACGCTGGGCATGATGGGCATCCCCAGCCCCGAAGAGCGTCTGCTTGCCTACCCGCACCAGCTGTCCGGCGGCATGCGCCAGCGTGTGGCCATTGCGATAGCCATGCTGCACCGGCCCGACCTCATCATTGCCGACGAACCCACGACCGCGCTGGACGTCACCATCCAGGCGCAGATCCTGTCCGAAGTGCAGAAGCTGGCGCAGCAACACGGCACCAGCCTCATCTGGATCACGCACGATCTGTCCGTGGTGGCCGGTCTTGCTGACGACGTGGCCGTCATGTACGCGGGCCGCATCGTCGAACACGGCAAGGTCGACGACGTGCTCGACCGCCCGCAGCACCCCTACACCGTCGGCCTGATCGACAGCCTGCCCAGCAACAACCAGCGGGGCCAGCGCCTGCGCCAGATTCCCGGCATGACGCCCAACCTGCTGCACCTGCCCGCCGGCTGCGCGTTTTCTGCACGCTGCTCGCGCGCGACCGCCGCCTGTGGCCAGCAACCCGGCATCACACAAGCTTTGCCCGAACACGACGTGCGCTGTTTCCATCCGACTATCCAGATCCACAACGAGATGACGGCATGACTGTATCCGCCGCGCCCACCCCGCTCATTGACCTGGCGCAAGTCAGCAAGCGCTTTGGCGAAAGAAAGGTCGGCCCCGCCGGCCGCGCCATGCAAAAGCTGGGCTTGTCCAAGCCGCCCGCCATCACGCGCGCCGTCGACCACGTGGACCTGATCGTCAACCCCGGCGAAGTGGTCGGCCTGGTCGGAGAATCCGGCTGCGGCAAATCCACGCTGGGCCGCATCGCGGCCGGCCTGCTGACGCCGTCGGGCGGTGAAGTCCGCGTCAACGGCGTGCGCCGTGAAGACATGACGGCGGCTGCCGCGCATGCCTCGTGCCTGTCCGTGCAGATGATTTTTCAGGACCCTTACGCCAGCCTCAACCCGCGCCTGCGCGTGGACGAGATCGTGGGCGAAGCGGCCCGCATCCATGGCCTGGTCGACAACGCCGGCTTTGACGATTACGTCAGCGCCCAGCTGGAACGCGCCGGGCTGGACCCCGCGCTGCGCCAACGCTATCCGCACCAATTCAGCGGCGGCCAACGCCAACGCATCGGCATCGCCCGCGCGCTGGCCGTGCAGCCGTCGATGCTGGTCTGCGACGAAGCCGTGGCCGCGCTGGACGTGTCGATTCA
>CAJYKY010000021.1 GCA_913775005.1 uncultured Achromobacter sp. | reverse complement strand
GTGACGTTTGGCGGCACGGACCTGACCGCGTTGAAAGGCGAGAAGCAGCTGAACCCGTTCCGCCGGCAGATCCAGATGATTTTCCAGGATCCGTTTTCATCGCTGAACCCGCGCATGCGCGTGCTGGACATCATTGCCGAGCCCATCCGCTTTCATAAGCTCGCGGCCAGCGAAGCCGAAACGCGCGCCATCGTGGCGGGCTTGCTTGACGTTGTCGGGCTGGGCGACCGCGCCGCTGAACGCTATCCGCACGAGTTCTCCGGCGGCCAGCGTCAGCGTATCTGCATCGCCCGCGCGCTGGCCACGCGCCCGCGCTTTCTGATCTGCGATGAACCCACGTCGGCGCTGGACGTGTCGATCCAGGCGCAGATCCTGAACCTGCTCAAAGACCTGCAAGAAGAGCTGGGCCTGACCATGCTGTTCATCAGCCACGACCTGCCCGTGATCCGCCAGATGTGCGACCGCGTGGGCGTCATGCGTTATGGCGAACTGCTGGAAGTGGCCGATACCGAAAGCCTGTTCGAACATCCGCAGCACCCGTACAGCCAACACCTGCTTGGACTGATGCCGCATCTGCAATCCATGTCCCGCGAGGGGCTGGATGTGGTGCAGGCTTGACGCCAGGCGCAACCGGAGCGAGACATGACGGCACGACAGACCCTGTTCATCGGCGGCCTGGTATTTGACGGCGAAGGCAACACCTTGCGTGATCACGGCGTGCTGATCGAAGGCCGGCAAGTGGCGCGCGTAGCGCCGGTCAACGCCTTCGAAGGCTATGCCGGCATGACGGTCAACACCACGGGCATGACGCTGATGCCCAGCCTGGCGGACTGCCACGTCCACCTTGTCTACACCGGCGGCGCCGATCCCAACGCATTGCTCAGCAAGCAAGGCCCCGCGCAGATCACCTTGACGGCACTGGAGAACGCGCAAGACAGCCTGCGCGGCGGCGTCACGGCGCTACGCGATTGCGGCGGTAAGGACTACCTGGAATTCGGCGTGCGCGATGCGATTGCGCGCGGCGTGTTTCCCGGCCCGACCATCAAGGCTTCGGGCCGCATCATCTGCATGACGGGCGGGCATGGCAACCGCATCGGCCGCGTGGCCGACGGCTGCGACGACGTCATCAAAGCCGTGCGCGAACAGGTGCACGCGGGCTGCGACCTCGTGAAGATCATGGCTACGGGCGGCGTCATGACGCCGGGCGTCAGCCCCATGGACGCGCATTACAGCTTTGATGAATTGAAGGCCGGTGTGCATGAAGCCAAGCGCTTTCGCAAAAGCACGGCCAGTCACGCACAGGGGACGCAGGGCATTCTGAACGCGGTGCGCGCGGGCATCGATTCCATCGAACACGGCATCTTCATGGACGAGGACTGCCTGCGGGAAATGCTGGAGGCCGAAACCTATCTGGTGCCCACCATTGCCGCCGTGCGCAACATCATCGCCAATGCCGACAACGGCATTCCGGCCTACGCAGTGGAAAAGGCGCGCGCCGTGGAACAGCGCCATCGCGAGTCGTTCCAGATGTACTACAAGGCGGGCGGCCGCATTGCCATGGGCACGGATGCGGGCACGCCTTTCAATCTGCACGGGGAAAACGCCATGGAGCTGGCGTATATGGTGGAGTTCGGCATGACGCCCGTCGATGCGTTGATCGCGGGCACCTCGCGCGGCCATGACCTGATGGGCATGACCGAGCACGGCGTGGTGGCTGAAGGCAAGGTGGCCGACCTGCTACTGGTGCAGGGCGACCCCACCGAAGACATCCTGAAAGCCGCCGACAAGCGCTTTCATGTTGCCGTGCTGCGTAATGGAGAACTGGCAGCGGGAGCGCTGCCGTTCTGATTTAGCGCATGCCGCCCATTGCGCCGCTCATCACCATCATCAGGAACTGTTCAACCGGCATCTTCTTGCCGTTGAAGTCGACCTGGCCGTCGGCGTAGTTCAGGTACGTGACGATGTTGTTGTTTTCCACCTTGGCCATGCCCATGGCAGCGGCCATGGTGCCGATCATTTCAGCCTGACCCTTGGCGGTTTGCGCGGCTTGTTCGGCCGGCACGCCGCGCATCAGCGGTTCAACGGCCATCAGGTCGCCCAGGTTGCCCTTGGACAGCACCAGCTTGGCGTCCAGCTTGCGCACGGCTTGCGTCAGCGTGTCGGCAAATTCACCGTCCATCGACGCGGGCTTGGCCAGATCCAGGTTCAGGTTGAACGTGGACGTGCCGTTGGCGGTACGCACTTCCAGCGGTGCCACGGCCAGCGTGGGGTTGCCGGCCAGCAGCAGTTCAACGTTGGTCTTGATGACCTGCTGCTCTTCCGGCGTGAATTGCGGCATCTGCTCTTCGCCCTTGCTTTGCATCATGCGGCGCGAAGCGGCTTCATACACGTCGTTCAGTGCCTTGAACGCCTTGGCATCCAGCTTCTGCACGTCGATGGCAAGCTTCAGGCCGGCCACGTCCTTGGCCTGCACGTTGATCATGCCGAAGTCCACGGCCATCTTGGCACCCATGGCGGAGCCGGTTTCGCTCATGTCCACGGCAATCGACGTGTCCTTCAACTGAACGGGCGGCTTTTCCTTGGAGGTGATCGTCCAGTCTTTCAGCGTCAGCTTCTGGCTGCCCACGTACATGCCGTTGGCGGTGGGGGTGAGGTCGCTGTTGAGCGCGATGCCTTGCAGCGTCATGCTGGTGATGTCGCTGTTGTCGGTCTGGCCCGACATCACAAGCTTGTCGGTCTTCAGGTCGATGACGCCATGCTTGGAATCGGTGGCGTATTCAATATTGCCGACCATGCCCGAGAAGTTCAGGCTGGTGTCGCCCTTGACCACTTCAGCCGGCGCCACGTTCAGCTTGCCGGTGATGTTCTTGCCATAGCTGACGCTGTAATGGCCGGTCAGCGGCACGGCGCCCTTGGACGCGGCGAACCATTCCTTGACGGTCGGCGTCTCTTCCAGCGCGAAGTCGCTGGCGACCATGGCCGGCATGATGTTGGCGGTCTTCAGGTTCGACAGCGGCAGCGGGCCGTGCGACAGGTGTTCGACGAACAGCAGGTCGCGGTCTTCAGCAGGCTTGCCTTCGACGGCGGGGGTGGTGAACTTCACGCGATAGCGCGCGGTGGACGAAAACACGCCGCGCTCGAACGAGACGAGTTCAACGGCCGAGGCGATGCCCCACTGCTCGTTGAGCTTCTTCAGTTCGACGTTGGCGGTGTCGATCGATTGCTTGACGAAGTCTTCGGCCTTCTGGCCCGTGAACCAGGCCGTACCTGTCCACACCGCGCCCAAAACGACGACGACACCCACGAGGGCCGATTTCTTCATAGCGGATCCTTTATTCTTCAAATGGATATAAGCGGACGGATTATAGGGAGTGCCGCCTAGGGAAAACACTTATTTGGTTCATAGGCGCTGCAAGTTGTTACTTGGTGATACAGTGGCGAGAAATCCCTGCTTTGCCGCAGTGCTACATCAGCTACAATCGCTGAGCGTGCTTTGCCAATCTGCACGCGTCCGCTTAGGCCCTTCGCTGCCAAGCCTCGCCCATCAGGGCGCTTCCCTTTTCTCCTTATTACGTCCGCCTGGATTGGAGTCTCTCAACTTGAGCGACGGGCTGCCGCTGGAGTTGTTTTGACTACCTCTTCCCCCTTTGCCGACCTCGGGCTGGCTGATTCCCTGTTGCGCGCCATTGCCGATACCGGCTACACCGCGCCCACCCCCATTCAAGCTCAAGCCATTCCGCAAGTGCTCAAAGGTGGCGACCTGCTGGCCGCCGCACAGACGGGCACCGGCAAGACCGCCGGCTTCACGCTGCCTATTTTGCACCTGCTGTCGCAAAAGAAGCTCGAAGCGCGCAAGCCCGGCCGCCCCCGTTGCCTGATCCTGACCCCGACGCGTGAACTGACCGCGCAGGTCGCGGAATCGGTGCAGACCTACGGCAAGTACACCTCGCTGACGTCCATGGTGATGTTCGGCGGCGTCAACATCAACCCGCAGATCTCCGCGCTGCGCAAGCCGCTGGACATCCTGGTGGCCACGCCAGGCCGTCTGCTGGACCACTGCGGCCAGAAGACGGTGGATCTGTCGGGCGTGGAAATCCTGGTGCTGGACGAAGCCGACCGCATGCTGGACATGGGCTTCATCCGCGACATCCGCAAGATCCTCGCGCTGCTGCCCAAGCAACGCCAGAACCTGCTGTTCTCGGCCACGTTCTCTGACGAAATCCGCACGCTGGCACGCGGCGTCCTGAACAATCCGGGCGAAGTGTCCGTCACCCCGCGCAACACCGCCACTGAACTGGTCACCCAGACCGTGCACATGGTGGAACAGCATCACAAGCGCGACCTGATCAGCCACATCATCCGCGAAAGCGGCTGGCATCAAGTGCTGGTGTTCACGCGCACGAAGCACGGCGCGAACCGCCTGGCTGAAAAGCTCGTCAAAGACGGCCTGACCGCCGCGGCGATCCACGGCAACAAAAGCCAATCGGCCCGCACCCGTGCGCTGGCCGGCTTCAAGGACAGCTCCGTGACCGTGCTGGTCGCCACCGACATCGCCGCGCGCGGGCTGGACATCGACCAGCTGCCGCAAGTGGTGAACTTTGAACTGCCCAACGTGCCGGAAGACTACGTGCATCGCATCGGCCGCACGGGCCGCGCGGGCGCCACGGGCGCTGCGGTCTCGCTGGTGGACAACAGCGAAATCAAGCTGCTCAAAGATATCGAACGCCTGATCAAGAAGACCATCGAGCGCAAGCCCGTTGAAGGCTGGACCCCGTCCGCCACCAGCGCCGCCGCGTTCGAACGCCAGGAACGCGATGAAGACAATCGCAGCCCGCGCGGCGGTAATCGCAATGGCGGCGGCGGCCGTGGCGGCAACGCCGGCCGCGGTAATGGCGGTGGCGGCGGCAATGCTGGCGCCGGCCGTTCGCGTCCGGCCCAGGGCCAAGCCCGCGCCGCCACCGGCGGCCGCGCTCCGGCTCCGGCCCGCGCAGGCGCTGAAGGCCGCGACAGCCGCGAAGGCCGCAGCTTTGGCGGCGCGCGTGACGGCAAGCCCGCTGACCGTCCGGCTCACGCCGGCCGTGGCGACGGCCGTCCGCAGCAAGGCCAGCGCCGCCCTGAAGGGTCGGCCCGCCCGGCCGGTAACGGCGGTTCCGGCCGCCCCGCTGGCGGTCCGCGCGCCGCGCTGCTGAGCAAGTAACTCCCAGCAGGTAATATCCAACACCCCGATACCCCGGCACCTCAATCCTGCGACCCTAGGACCCGCGCATCATGCCCTTATCAACCTGGTTGACGTTCTTCCTGGCCTCATGGGCCATTTCGTTCTCACCTGGGGCGGGCGCGATCTCCGCAATGTCATCGGGATTGAAGTACGGTTTTGCGCGCGGCTACTGGAACACGGCAGGCCTCATCATGGGCATCCTGTTCCAGTTCGTCGTCGTGGCCGTGGGGCTGGGCGCGGTGTTGGCCACGTCAGAAATGGCCTTCAACGTGGTCAAGTACCTGGGTGTGGCTTACCTGATCTATCTGGGCGTGCGCCAGATCCGCACGGACGCCGCGCCGGTCGCGGTGGACGCCGGGGATCCCAAGCAGGCCTCGATCCGTGACCTGGTCATGCGCGGCTTTCTGATCAACACCATGAACCCCAAGGGCACGGTGTTCCTGTTGGCCGTGGTGCCCCAATTCGTGGACCCCGCGCTGTCTTTGACCCCCCAGTACGCGGCGCTGGCCGCCACGCTGGCTTTTACCGATCTCGTGGCCATGGGCGTGTATACGCTTTTGGCCGCCCGCGTGCTGCGCATGCTGCGAGACGCCAAGCACATCCGCTGGATGAACCGGACCTTCGGGTCGCTGTTCATCCTGGCTGGCGTGTTTCTGGCGTCATTCCGCCGTCATTCCTGACGCTGACGCCCTCGGGGCACGCGCTGGCAACCGCGCGTGCCCTTCGCGTTTCATGCACGTCAGCCGGACCGCACCGGATGGAATTTGCGGCGTTAAGTAGAATCCCCCGATCATGAATATCCAAGACGAAGTTGCGCGGCGCAGAACGTTCGCCATCATTTCCCACCCCGACGCGGGTAAAACCACGCTGACCGAAAAGCTGTTGCTGTTCGCAGGCGCAATTCAAATCGCCGGCAGCGTGAAGGCGCGCAAGGCGTCGCGCCACGCGTCGTCCGACTGGATGGAAATCGAAAAGCAGCGCGGCATTTCTGTGGCGTCCTCGGTGATGCAGATGGAATACCGCGACTGCGTCATCAACCTGCTCGACACCCCGGGCCACCAGGACTTCTCTGAAGATACCTACCGCGTGCTGACGGCGGTGGATGCCGCGCTGATGGTGATCGACGCCGCCAACGGTGTCGAACCGCAAACGATCCGCCTCTTGCAGGTGTGCCGTGCGCGCAATACGCCCATCATCACCTTCATCAACAAGATGGACCGTGAAGTGCGCGAGCCGCTTGAACTGCTGTCGGAAATTGAAAGCCACCTGGGCATGGACGCCGTGCCGTTCTCGTGGCCGGTCGGCATGGGCAAGGCGTTTGGGGGCGTGTTCGATATCCGCCGCGACCGCATGCGCGTGTTCCGTCCCGGTCAGGAACGCCGTTCCGACAATGACGACGTCATCGAAGGCTTAAGCAATCCCGAGATCGCCCGCCGTTATGGCGCGGCGTTCGAACAGGCCAACGGCGAAATCGAACTCATCAACGAAGCCGCGCCTGCATTCGACCGGGACGAGTTCCTGGCCGGCAAGCAGACCCCGGTGTTCTTCGGTTCCGCCATCAACAACTTTGGCGTGCAGGAAGTGTTGGACGCGCTGGTCGATCACGCGCCGCCCCCGGGCCCGCGCGTGGCACTGCAACGCGAAGTGCAGCCTGAAGAACCCAAGTTCACCGGCGTGGTGTTCAAGGTGCAGGCCAATATGGATCCCGCCCACCGCGACCGCGTCGCGTTCGTGCGCGTCAGCTCCGGCCGCTTCGAACGCGGCATGCGTTTGAAGGTGGCTCGCACCAACAAGGAAATGCGCCCGAACAACGTGGTGTCGTTCCTGTCGCAGCGGCGCGAGCTGCTGGACGAAGCCTATGCCGGCGACGTGATCGGTATTCCGAACCACGGCGTACTGCAACTGGGCGATGTGCTGACCGAAGGCGAAACATTACAGTTCACCGGCCTGCCATTTTTCGCGCCAGAACTGTTCCAGGCTGTGGAAGTGAAGGACCCGTTGCGCACCAAACAACTGCGCACCGGCCTGACGCAGCTGGGTGAAGAGGGCGCCATCCAGGTGTTCCGCCCCGAGGCTGCGGGCGGCTCGCTGCTGCTGGGCGCCATCGGCCAGCTCCAGTTCGAAGTGGTGGCTCACCGCCTCAAAACGGAGTACGGCGCCGACGCTCGGATGCTGCCTTCCCGCTACACAATGGCACGTTGGATTACGTCTGAAAACCCGAAGGCGCTGCGCAAGTTCATGGATGCCAATGCGGCTCATATCGCCTATGATGTCGTCGATGCGGCGGCGTTTTTGATCAGTTCCCCTGCGCAGTTGCGCGTAGCCGAGGATCTGTATCCCGAAGTGAAATTCCATGCCATGCGCGAACACGGCGGCAAGGTTTTCGGGGACAAGGCGTAATCCCGTTCGGGTTCCGCACGGCAGAAGAGGGTAGCAATGTCTTGGCGTTTATTAATAGCAACGCTCCTGATCGCGCTTGGCGCGTCGGCCTGGGGCGGTATTCAATTGGGTGACTGGCTGGTGGCGCATGCGCCTCCGGCAGCACCGGCTCCTGGTCAGGACGCGGCAGCTTCGCAGCAGCCCGTACTTGACGCCAACGGACGTCCATACGTGGCGCAGCCGCCGCAGCCGCGCATCGACGGCACGTTGGGTGTGCCCGACAAACCGGCTGATCGCGAATGGCAGGTCAACACGGTGTCCTTGTTCGACACCGTCAGCGACCCGGCCGTCAAACTTTCCCGCGAACGCATCACACCGGAACAGGCCCGCGAAATCGCAGCCGCTTCCGAGGTGCCGCTGCCGTCGGGCACGTCGGACGTCACCACGATGGATCTGCAAGTGCCTGGCACGTCTACCGCCATCAACGGCGGTCAGATGCAGGCGGGCGGCTACGGCACACCGCAAATGGTGCAGGCACCGCCCCCCCCTCCCAACACGTCGCCGGCGCCTGGTACACCGGGCTGGCAAGACGCGCTCAAGCGCGAGCTGGCCCAATGCGCCACGCAAGGCTTCTTCGAGCGCCCGTCGTGCTCGTGGAATGCGCGCAACAAGTACTGTGCGCCAAACCGCGCCTGGGGCACCATGGCTGAATGCCCGGCCCGCCCGCAGTAAGCGTCTGGCGCTTCTGATCGCCGCAGTCCAATGAATAATGGCGCCCCGTGGGGCGCCATTATTTTTATGCCTTGAAACCGTCTGCGTAGACTTATCCCGGCACGGACATCTGGCTTTGCAGGTAGTTCTGGATGCCGACCTTGTCGATCAGGTCGATCTGCGTTTCCAGATAATCGATGTGCTCTTCGGTGTCGTCCAGGATGTCCTGGAACAGATCGCGCGAGACGTAATCGCGCACCGACTCACAGTAGGCAATCGCTTCCACCACAGTGGCGTGCGCGGCTTGTTCCAGCTTCAGGTCACAGGCCAGCAGCTCGGGCACGTCTTCACCGATCAAGAGCTTGTGCAGGTCTTGCAGGTTGGGCAGGCCATCCAGCATGAAGATACGCGCGATCAAGCGATCAGCGTGCTTCATTTCACCGATGGATTCTTCGTACTCGTGCTTGCCCAGCTTATCGAAGCCCCAATGATTCAGCATGCGGGCATGCAGGAAATATTGGTTGATGGCCGTCAGTTCGTTGGTCAGTTGCTTGTTCAGAAACTGGATGACGGTTTTGTCGCCTTTCATAATGGACTCCTTGCAGTCAGGCGCGTCGCAAATGCATCGCGACAAAGGAGCGCACGATGCTGCGGTACGCAACCCCGGCAGACTACCACCAGCCGGCAGGCCGCGCCTAGCCTTGCGCTGCATTTGGTAAACCGCTTTAGAACCGCTACAAGAAAGCGATACGCCAATGAGAATGAGTATGCGTGCGTGATGCCTTGCATACGCGACGCAACGTCTATGCGGGCTACGCGCAAGCGCCTTGAGGGATTCGCGCCGAATAACGCGTGCGCACGGCTTGGAATCGCTTCACGCGCGACTCAAATGCGCTCGAAAATAATGGGGAGCGTGTCGTTGCATATCGGCAACCGAAACGGGCGGAACCGGCCAGTGTGGCCGGTTAACGCATCAGGGCGCTTTGCGCGTGGTCAACCAGATGCCAAACGCAATCGGCACGATGCCCAGCAGATCCAGCCATGACACCGGCTCGCGCAGGACCAGCCAGCCGAACAACAGGCCCAATGGCGGCATCAGAAAATGCAGCGCGCTGGCCGATGTGGCGCTGGCCCGGGTCAGAATCATGAACCACAGGTAATAACCGCCCATCGACACCGCCACGATCATGTAGGCCATGCTCCAGACCAGGCTGGCGGTCAGGCGAGCATCGCCCAGGCTTTCGTAGGTCAGCGCGAACGGCAGCAACGCCACCGCTGCGGCCAGGGACTGAATGCCGGTCGACGTCCACAAGCCCGCCCGCGGTTTGAGGCGTTTGAACAGCAGCGTGCCTGCCACCAACGCGATCAAGCCGCCCGTCACCAACAGGGTGCCGTGCAGGTCTTCCTGCATGCCCACCAGCCGCGACCGCAGCACCAGCGCTACGCCGGCAAGCCCCAGGCATAGCCCCAGCAGTTTGCGCCAGGTCAGACGCTCGCCCAGCACCGGGCCGGCCAGCACGCCAATCAGAAGAGGGTTCGTGCTGATCAGCACGGCCGTGAATGCCGACGACACCGTCATCATGCCGGTCCAGCTCAGGCCCAGGTACAACGCGTTATTGAGTACGCCCAGCAGAATCAGAGAACCCAGGTCCCTCGCGCGCAGCGGCTGGCCCTGGCGGCTGGCAGCGGCGATGCCCAGCATCAGCGCGCCCGCGATCAGGAAGCGCACGGCAAGCAGCGTCAATGGCGGACAGTCCCGCACCGCGATCTTGGCCGCGGAAAACGCCGAACTCCACAAAAAGCAGAACGCCGCGATCGGCACCAGGGTGATCCCCGGCGCCCCGTTGGCGGCAGAGGAAGGTGAGGCGGCGGGCGTGACCTTCATCGAGATTCCAGGTGGAAAGGGCGTCACGCATGCCGCGTGGAGCAGGCATTCTGCGCGCGCACGGGGATGGGCGCAAGGCATCGCACGGCGCGGGGCGCAGCGGGAGATCTACAGGGGAAGGGGAAGCGAAAGGAAAAACGGCGCGGCCCGCTGCGTCAGGCAGCGAGCCGGAAGGGACGGGCCAACCTCAGCCGGCGGCAACCAGCGGAATGGGGAAGCTGCTGTTGTTGGCAGCGGCGCCCGATTCCACCAACGCGGCGGGGGGATTGACCG
>CAJYKY010000020.1 GCA_913775005.1 uncultured Achromobacter sp. | reverse complement strand
TCTGGGCCAGACGTTCCGGCAAGGACAGACAGGGCGGCAAGAATAGCGGCAGCCCGCCCCTCCCGGGGTGCAGGGTCGCTTCCATTTGTGACAAGATATGAGATTCGGCGTGCGGCGGCCGCCTGGTTCCTGGCCGCCAGCACGCCGGTGATATTATCGCCGCGACCTCACTCTTGCCCACGCATGTCCATCACCCAACACCTGCTGTTCCTGGCCTGTGTGGCGCTTGCCACCTATGCCCAGACCATGACCGGCTTTGCGTTCGGGCTCGTGCTGCTGGGCTTGTCCGGGGTGTTCCAGCTGGCTTCGGTGTCGGAAGTGGCCAATGTCGTCAGCGTGCTGTCGCTGGTGAATGCCGCTGTGACGCTGGCTCGCGCCAAGCCGCAAGTGAACTGGTCGCTGATGCGGCCGGCCATGATCGCCAGCCTGGCGGGCGTGGGCATTGGGGTGGCCGCGCTGACGTGGATCAGCGGGTCGATGGCGGTGCTGCTGCAATTGCTGCTGGGCCTGACAATCGTTGCGTGCGCGGTGTTGCTGGTGGCGCGCGCCAAGCCGTTGGAGCGCGTGTCGTCCAAGGCATCCTTCGTTTTCTTTGGTGCGATCTCCGGCGTGCTGGGCGGCTTGTTCTCAAGCGCCGGGCCGCCCATGGTGTATCACCTGTACCGCCAGCCCTTGCCGCTGGCGTCCATCCGCAACAGCCTCTTGGTCTTGTTTTCGCTGAACGCGGTGGTCAGGCTGACGCTGGTGACCGGGCAGGGCGCCTTCATGGCCTCGTCCTTCTGGCTGAGCCTGCAAGCCTTGCCGGTGGTGATTGGCGTGACGTGGGTGGCGTGCCGCTACAGCACCGCCGGGTCCATGAAGACCATCAAGCGCATGGTGTTCGTGCTGTTGCTGGCGGCCGGACTGGGCTTGATCGTGCCGGCCGCAAGCTTGCTGGCGCGCTAGCCGCCCGCGCCGGAGCCGCCGCTGATGTAGCGTTCGAGCTCGTGGATGATGAATTTCTGCTCGCTCATGACGTCTTTGACCAGATCGCCAATAGATAGCAGGCCGATCAGCCTTTCGTTTTCCAGCACGGGCAGATGGCGAAAGTGCCGCTCCGTCATCATGGCCATACAGTGTTCCCGGGTGTCGCCAGGGCCGACGTAATACACGGAGTCGGTCATGATGTCGCGCACCTTGGTGCTGCGGGATGAGCGGTCTTGCAGGACGACCTTGCGGGCGTAATCGCGCTCGGAGAGCATGCCCAGCACGGTGTCGCCGTCCACCACCACGACGGCGCCGATGCTGCGTTCGGCCATGGTCTTGATGGCGTCGAACACCGACGAATCGGGCGATACCGTCACGACGGAAGGGTTCGACTTTTCCCTGAGAATCTCAGCAACTGTTTTCACGATGTGCTCCCGGATCGCTGACTAGGTTCAAACGTGGATCGCGCGTCGCGCCCTTGGATTGTGGGGGCGCTGCGGCGCGATCATGCTCCATCCTAAGCCTGCCGGCCACCTTGCCGCAAGCTCGGCCCCGATTATTTGATCGCCCTGTCGCGGAAGGCGTGGCTGGCCATCTCGCGCAGGTTGCGCGCGGCGCTGCGCTCGGTGTCGGGGTTCCATGCCAGCGAGATGCCGATGGCGGCGTCGGCCGGAAAATCGGCCAGCGTCTTGTAGACGACGTGGGTGCCCGGATGCCGCCGCGCGCCGTCGGGCACCAGCGCCACGCCCAGCCCGCTTTCCACCAGGCTCAACAGCGTTTGCACCTGCACGGCCTCTTGCGTGATGCGGGGCGTGAAGCCGCGCAGCTGGCAGGCATTGATGGCCGCCATGCGCAGCCCGGCCGCTTCCGTCGCCGTGTACATGATGAAGGCCTCGTCCGCCAAGTCCGCAAGCCGGATGCGCGAGCGGCGGGCAAGCGGATGCGTCTTGGGCACGGCCAGCGCAAAATTTTCAGTGGTCAGCGGCGCCAGCCTGACGTTCGAACCCATCGCCACCGGCACGCGCACAATGCCCACTTCCAGCGCGTCTTCGGCCAGGTCCTGCATGATGCGGATCGACGTGGCTTCGCGCAGCACCACCGTCACGCCGGGGTAGCGTTGCCGGAACGCGGGCAGGATGCGCGGCAGGATGCCGTGCGTGGCCGACCCCACGAAGCCCACGCGTACCGTGCCGCCTTCGCCCGCGGCGCCGGCCAGCGCGGCCAGCCGGAATTGCTCGGCGTGAAACAGCGCGCGGCGCGCCTCGTCCCTGGCGGCCAGGCCCGCTTCCGTCAACTGCACGCCCTGGCGCCCGCGTATGAATAGCGGCACGCCGACGGCTTCCTCCAGCTTGCGGATCGACACCGACAACGGCGGCTGCGACATATGCAGTTTTTCCGCCGCGCGGTGAAAGTTCAGCGTGTCGGCCAGAACCAGGAATTGCTGCAAGTGGCGAAAGTCCATAGGGGCGGCCCGTGGCGATGATGGCCCTGGATGATACGGGCTGCGTATCGGCTCGGGCATCAGTGATATCCCTTCGGGCGGTGTCACCGCATCAGGCGATGACGCCGTGGCTGCGCAAGTGCGCGCGGGCCGCCTCGTCCAGCTCCAACGCGCGCGCCAGCACCGCGTCGGTGTGTTCGCCCAGGCGTGGCGGCGCGGCCGGCTCGCGCGCCGGCGTGCC
>CAJYKY010000019.1 GCA_913775005.1 uncultured Achromobacter sp. | reverse complement strand
ACCGCATTCTGTTGTCGGGCGTCGAGGTGGGCCATGGCGTGGCGATGCCGGGTCAGTGGCTGGCGATCGACCCGGGCGGCGTCACGATGCAGATCAAGGGCACGCCCACGACCGATCCCGCGTTCGGCCTGCCGGCGCTGTGGATCGACGGCGGTCTGCGCGATCAGGCGCAAGTGGCGGGTTATACCGTGGTGGATGCCGGCACCGTCGTGGCGACGCACTTGAATCACCTGATGCATCGCCATGGCTCGAATCTGCTGGGACGCCAGGAAGTGCAGCAGCTTCTGGACCGCATTGGCCGCGACGCGCCCAAGCTGGTCGAGGACCTGGTGCCCAAGACGCTGTCGCTGACCGCACTGCAAAAAGTCTTGCAGGGCTTGCTGTCGGAAGAAGTGCCGATCCGCGACATGCGCACCATTATCGATACGCTGTCCGAACACGGCCCGCGTCTGGCGGCGCAAGCGGCCGGGTCGGGCGGCCAGCCCGATATCAACGAATTGATCATGCTGGTGCGCCGTTCGCTGGGCCGCGCGATTACGCAGCAATGGTTCCCGGGTGAAGGCGAGCTGCGCGTCATCGGGCTGGATGTGAAGCTGGAGCGCGTGCTGTCGCAGGCCATGACGACCAGCGGCGGCCTGGAGCCGGGGCTGGCCGATACGCTGCTGCGCGAAACGCAGGCGGCGGTCGAACGCCAGGAGTCGCAGGGCAATGCGCCGGTGCTGCTGGTATCGCCGGTGCTGCGCGCGCCGCTGTCGCGCTTCTTGCGCCACCATCTGCCGCAGCTGGGCGTGTTGTCGAATACTGAGATACCCGATGAGCGCATGGTCCGCGTGACCGCGATGATCGGCGGGAGCAACGGGTAATGAAGATAAGCCGTTTTGTAGGCGCGAACAGCCGTGAGGTGATGCGCCAGGTGCGCCAGATGCTGGGCCCGGACGCGTTGATCGTGTCCAACCGCAGCGTCGATGGCGGGGTGGAAGTGCTGGCAACGGTAGATGGCGCGTTCGACGACGCGCCGTCGGAGTCGGGGCAACGGGAATCGTCCGCGGGGTCGGGGCGTGATCCGATCGCGTCCGGGGCTGCATCCGAAGCTGCGTCGGGGTTTGCGGCGGGAGTTGCTCCCGGTAATGCGCCGAATGCTGCACCGGCTTCGACGCCGTACGCTGCGCCGTCCGCGAGTCCGCTTTCCGCACCGGGGTTTGCGCCGGGCTTCGCACCGGGAGTTACGCCGGGCTTTGCGCCGGCTTTTGCTTCGCCTGCCGCATCGCATGCCGCATCGCCTTCGACGCAGCATGCCGTGCCGCCTTCGGCGCAGCATTCCATGCCGCCTTCGGCGCAGCCTCCCGCGTCGCGGCCCGCCTATCTGGCCGGCCCTGCGGGCGCGGCGTCGCCCGCGACGGCCAGTTCGCCCTTCGGCACGCCAGCGCCTTCGCAACCCGCGAGCTACGTGACGCCGGCGCGCTCGATCGCCGCCTACCAATCGGCCTTCGCGTCTTCGGCACTGCCGGAAGACGAGACGCCGGGCGAGCAGGGCGCTGCGCCGCAAGCGGCAGCGCCGGAACTCGCTGCGTCCCGTTCGGCAGCCCCGCAAGCCGCCGCGCCTCAAGCGGCTGCTCCTCAGTCGGGCGTCCTGCCCGCCACGTCCGCACTGGCCGCAGCGGCAACACGCGTGGAACTGCCGGCCTTGCCAGCAGCCCGCCCGCCGCTTAGCGCACCACCGCCTGTGTCGATGCCGTCGCCGGGCATGCATGCACAGCCGCCCGTGTCGATGCCGCCGCCCGGCACGCATGCTCAGCCGCCCGTGTCGATGCCGTCGCCGGGCATGCGCGCTCAGCCGCCCGTGGCAATGCCGTATCCGGGCATGCGTGCACAACCGCCTGTGGCAATGCCGTCGCCGGGCATGCACGCGCAGCCGCCTGTCGCGATGCCTTCGCCGGGCATGCACGCACAGCCGCCCGTGGCAATGCCGTCTCCGGACATGCGTGCACAACCGCCTGTGTCGATGCCGTCGCCAGGCATGCACGCTCAGTCGCCCGCGACGAGCGCCCAGCCGCCTGTCGCGATGCCGTCGTCGGCGATGGCTGCCCAGCAGTCCGCTGCCATGCCGCCGTCCTCCATGACCGCGCAGCCGCCCGTGGCGGCGCCCGCGCCCGTCGCATATGCAGCATCGGCTGGTGCCGCGGCTTATGCTGCGCACAGCGCAGCCGCCGCTCACACTGCACCCGCCGCGCCGTCTGCGCCCGCCGCATCCGCCGCCTCCATGGCGCGTACGCCCGATGCGCCGCTGCGTCAGCCGTCGCCTTCGGCCACCTTACCGTCCGCCGCTTTGCCGACGGACACCGCCGCCGGCCTGCAAGACGCCATCAGCGCGTTGCGCGGCGCGTTGGAAACCCGTATGGACGGGCTGCTATGGGGCGGCCGCCAAGGTTCCGCCCGCGAGGCGGCCGCCGCGGCCCTGTTCCGCAGCCTGCTCGACGCCGGCTTCAGCACCAAACTCGTGCGCGCGCTGGTCGAACGGCTGCCGCAAGGCTTGTCGACCGAGGCCGCGCAAGCCTGGGCACGCAACGAGCTGGTCACGCACCTGCCCGTCGTGGCGTCCGAAGATGAATTCCTGGCCGGCGGCGTCTACGCACTGGTCGGCCCCACCGGCGTAGGCAAGACCACCACGCTGGCCAAACTCGCCGCGCGCTGCGTCGCCCGCGAAGGCCGCGACCAGGTCGCGATGCTGACGACCGACCTGTTCCGGATCGGCGCGCTGGAGCAGTTGCAGATCTACGGCCGCCTGATGGGCGTGCCTGCGCACTCGGTCCGCGATGCCGGCGAACTGCGCCGCATCCTCAATGAACTGGGCAATCGCAAGATCGTCCTGATCGACACCACCGGCATCAGCCAGCGCGACCGTCTGGTGGCCGAGCAAGCCGCCATGCTGTGCAACGCGGGCAAGCCCGTGCGCCGCCTGCTGGTGCTGAACGCCGCCAGCCAGGGCGACACGCTGGACGAAGTGGCGCACGCCTATCGCAACGGCGTGGGCGAAGACGTGGCCGGTTGCATCATCACCAAGCTGGACGAAGCCACCCGTCTGGGCGCGGCGCTGGACACGGCGATCCGTCATCGCCTGCCCATCCACTACATGTCGGTGGGGCAGAAGGTGCCTGAACACATGGAACTGGCGCGCGCCGATGTGCTGATCGACCGTGCTTTCGGCATGGTGGAACGCGCCCGCGCGCTGTACACCCCCAGCGAAGCCGACCTGGCTTCGCTGCTGCCCACCGCGCGCGATGCCGACGCGGTGGACCCGGCACGCCGCCGCCAATTGCTGGCCTCGGCAATTCTGCGTCCGCAAGGCGGTTCGGCCTCGATCACCGCCGCGCAGAATCTGGATCACACCATCGCCATGCTCGACAACGACCCGGCCTGCGTGCAGGCGCGCGCGTCGTGGCGCGACTATGTGGGCGATGGCGCGGGCGCCAGCCTGGCCGCGCTGGGCGATGAACCCTTGGCGATGGTGCGTCGCGAGTTCTCGGCCAACAGCAACCGCCACCTGCTCGTCATGCACGGCAAGACCAACATGAAGGGCGAAAACCTGCCCGGCGGCACGATGATGGGATCGCTGCTGATGAGCGATCGCGGCGTGGCGCTGGCCGCGCCGGCGCAGCAACTGGCGCTGGCCCACGGCATGCTGACCTCGTTCGCGCCGGCCGCAGCCGGGCTGCCCGATGCCGGCCCAGCGCTGGAAGCGCGGGTCCGCTGGCTGGGTGAACAACTGCCGCGCTTGCCGCTGGTGCACATGCTGGAGGCCGGCACGCCCGCCTTGTGGCAATCGCTGAGCGGGCAGGGCGCGTCGTGGGTGGCACGCTGCCCGGGCGGCATGCGCGTGATCCAGGAAGAATGCCCGACGAATCTGAACGCCGTCGGCAAAAGCGTCGGCTACCTGCCGGTGGGCCAGCCGGGCGACATGCCCGGGCTGATCCGCGAGACCGCCGCCAAACGCACGCCGCTGGCGCTGTGGGCGTCAGGCACC
>CAJYKY010000018.1 GCA_913775005.1 uncultured Achromobacter sp. | reverse complement strand
TGCGCCTGGAATATCGGCCCCAGCAGGAAGGGCCGCAGTTGCACGGTGACGCCCGCCTGCTCGGCCAGCGCATCGACCCGCTCGATGGCCAGATAGCTATACGGGCTGGCGAAATCGAACCACATCTGCATGCAGGGGGGCTCAGGCAAAGGCGCGGTCATCGGCGAAGCTCCAGCAGGAAAGAGACAGCAACGGCGCAACGTGGCCGTCACAGGCGTGTGTTGCAGACTGCTATTGAACGCCGTCGGCGTACTATTGCTCAAGCGACATTTCCGCCCAATACGCATGAGTTTCACGAATGTCATATCCGCTGGCCAAACTCCCGCCGCTTGATCTCGTCCGAGGCTTTGTGGCCGTGGGCCGCCGCATGAGCATTACGCTGGCCGCGCAGGATCTGCATGTGACGCAGTCTGCCGTCAGCCGCCAGATCCGCGCGCTGGAAGCCCACCTGGGCGTGCCGTTGCTGGTGCGCGGGTTTCGCAGCGTGTCGTTCACGTCTGAAGGCGCGCAACTGTTCCGCATGGCCGACGTCTGGCTCAGCCAGCTGGGCGACCTGACCGAACAGCTGCGCGCGCCTGAGCGCCGCACGCCCGTCACCGTCACCACCACGATCGGCGTCGCGTCGCTGTGGCTGCTGCCCCGGCTGGGAGACTTCCAGGCGGCGCATCCGCATATCGACGTGCGCGTGGCGGCCGACAACCGGCTGATCGACATTGATCGTGAAAGTGTGGATATCGCCATTCGCTACAGTCCGCGCGACCTGGTGCCCGAGGCCGCCGCGTGGATGTTTGGCGAATCGGTGGTGCCGGTGGCGCATCCGTCATTGCAGGCTCGCGAGCTGGATGCCCGCACGCTGCAACAACATGTGCTGCTGGAATTCGACGACCCGACGCGGCCTTGGCTGCAATGGTCAGAATGGCTGAACGCGCGCGGGCTGAACCGCGCGCGCGCCAAATGCATGCTGCGCTTCAATCAGTACGACCAGATCGTGCTGGCCGCGCTGGCGGGACATGGCGTGGCGCTCGGGCGCGTGGCGCTGATTGCGCCGATGCTGGCCGATGGCCGCTTGCAAGCGGTGGGCGGCCAGGCGGCGCAGGCGACCGAACACGCGTACTGGCTCGTGCGCAATGCGCGCCGCAGCACGCCCGATGCGGATGTGGTGGCCGCGTGGCTGATGGAACAGGCCGCCGCCACCGCCAGCGAACTGAGCGGCTGAGCGCGCCCGGGGCTACCCTACGCGCACCTGCCCGTCGCCCGCGATCATTTCGCCCACGACCGAGGCCTGATCGAAACCCTGGCTGCGGAACAACGCCAACACGGCGTCGGCCGCAGCCGGCGCGCATGACACGAGCAGGCCGCCGGAGGTTTGCGGGTCGGTCAGCAAGGCGCGCTGCGCATCGGTAACGCCCGCCCCCAACTGCACGGCATTGCCGTAAGACGCCCAGTTGCGGCCCGACGCGCCGGTGATGATGCCCTCTTGGGCAAAGGCCTCGACGCCCGGCAACCAGGGCAAGGCATCCAGCCGCAAGCGGGCCGTCAGCTTCGCGCCGCGCGCCATCTCCAGCGCATGCCCCAGCAGACCGAAGCCGGTGACATCGGTGATGGCGTGCACGCCATCCAGCGCGGCCAGCGCGGGGCCGGGGCGGTTGAGCCGCGTGGTGGTGTCGAGCATGACCTGATAGCCCGCGTCGCCCAGCCGGTTCTTTTTCAGCGCCGCCGACAAAATGCCCACGCCCAGCGCCTTGCCCAGGATCAGCACATCGCCTTCACGCGCATCGGCGTTGCGTTTGATGCGATCCGGATGCACCAGGCCCATCACTGCCAGACCGTAAATTGGCTCTACCGAATCGATGCTGTGGCCGCCCGCCACCGGAATGCCCGCGTCGGCGCAGACCGATTCGCCGCCGCGCAGAATGTCGGCAATGACGTCATGCGGCAGAACGTTGATCGGCATGCCGACGATGGCCAGCGCCATGATGGGCGTGCCGCCCATGGCGTAGACATCCGATAAGGCGTTGGTCGCAGCAATGCGGCCAAAGTCATGCGGGTTATCGACGATGGGCATGAAAAAATCGGTGGTGGCGATCAGCGCCTGCTCGTCATTCAAGCGGTACACGGCAGCATCGTCCGCCGTCTCCGTGCCCACCAACAGATTCGGATAGCTCGCCGCAGGCCCGAAACGCTTGAGCAGTTCCGACAACACGCCCGGTGCGATCTTGCAGCCGCAGCCGCCGCCATGCGAAAGCGAAGTCAAACGCGGCACTGCCGCGGACGCTACGTCCTGGTTCATTTCAGTCTCCGTGGATGGGTCGAAAAAGAATAGCATCGGCCCCGAAGTTGGCCCTATGATGTTCGGCAGATCGCAGCGCAATTTGCAGTAACGGACGGCCGCCCGGCGCCGGGCGCACCGACAGCCAATCTTCACCGTGCGTGGGGGCTTTATGGATCGCCGACACTTCCTCCGTTTCTCCGGCGTGCTGGGCGCCGCCACCGTTGCCGTGGCCGCCACGCCGCAAGCATTGCGTGCGCAGCAGGCGCCCGTCACCACCGCGTGGCGCGGCTTTGAACTCACTGCTGACATCCAGGTAAAAGATCCTGGCGCGCATACCCGCATCTGGGTGCCGGTGCCTTACGCAACAGACACCGCGTATCAGCGCGGCGCGCAAACCACCTGGCAGGTCAGCGGCGGCGGCTCGGCGCAATTGTTGCGCGCCCCCGGCTATGACGTGCAGATGCTGGCCGTGCAATGGCCCGACGCG
This sequence comes from uncultured Achromobacter sp., assembly GCA_913775005.1. Taxonomy (GTDB): domain Bacteria; phylum Pseudomonadota; class Gammaproteobacteria; order Burkholderiales; family Burkholderiaceae_B; genus Achromobacter. Next base: position 5,007 of record CAJYKY010000018.1, on the reverse strand, counting down.
CAAGCGCCGCGCAGCGTCACGGTGACCAGCCGCTTTCAGACCCGCAACCGCCGCGTCGACCTCACCCAGCCTCCCGCCGCCGATGCCGCGCTGGAACGCCCCGAGACCCTGCGCGAATATCTCAAGCCCACCGCGTTGCTGCCCACCGACGGTATCGTCAAGACCTCCGCTGACCAGATCACGCGCGGCCATCGCGGTGACCTGGCGCGCGCCCGCGCCATCTATGACTGGGTGGTCGAGAACACCTGCCGCACGGCATCCACGCGCGGTTGCGGCGTGGGCGATGTGCGCTACATGCTTGCCGCCAACGATCTGAACGGCAAGTGCGCCGACATCAACGCGCTGTTCGTCGCGCTGGCGCGTGCGGCCGGTATCCCCGCGCGCGATGCCTACGGCCTGCGCGTGGCCAATTCCGAACTTGGCTACAAAAGCCTGGGCAAGGCGGGCGACGTCACCCGCGCGCAGCATTGCCGCGCCGAGTTCTACGCGGTGGGCTATGGCTGGGTGCCGGTCGACCCGGCCGATGTGCGCAAGGTGATGCTGGAAGAGCCGCCCGGCGAACTGCCCTTGACCGACGCCAAGGTACGCGCCGCGCGCGTGATGCTGTTCGGTGCGTGGGAGATGAACTGGGTCGCGTACAACCATGGGCACGATGTGGTGTTGCCCGGATCCGCGCACGACCCGGTGCCTTTCCTGATGTACCCCAACGGTGAAACCAGCGCCGGGCGCCTGGACAGCCTGGACCCCGACAGTTTCCGCTACACGCTTACGTCCAAACCGCTGTCCGTCTGAACCTGCGAGGACGCCGCCTTGATCAGCCGCCGCCGTCTGCTTCAATCCGGCCTGTCGCTGGCCGCCCTGCCGCTCTATGCGCGCGCCGCCAGCGACAGCGCGCTGAAGACCGCCACCGGCCCCGACTGGGCGGCGTGGACGGGGCCCACTCCACCGCTCGTGTTGCCCGATCTGTCGGGCCGCGAACAGAAGCTGTCGGCATGGCGCGGCAATGTCGTCATCATCAGTTTCTGGGCGACGTGGTGCGACCCTTGTCGCGATGAGATTCCGCTGATGTCGGCCATGGCCAAACGGCATCGCGAAGAGGGGCTGAGACTGGTTGCTGTGAATGTGGGCGAAGCGCTGGGCAAGGTGTCGACCTTCCTGGCGAAGTGGCCCGTGGCAGGCACCGTGCTGCATGACCGCAACAGCGCGGCGTCCAAGAAGTGGGAAGCAATCGGCTTGCCCGCCAATTATCTGGTGGATCGCGCGGGTGCGATCCGGTATTGGCATTTGGGTGAACGGGATTGGAAGGCGGATCGCGTGACCAGCGTGGTGACGCGGATGCTGCGGCATTGATGGCGCAGCGATGTGGCGGAAGGCAGCAGGAGTCGAACCTACCTGGGAACGTCTGACGCCCCCAACTGGGTTTGAAGCCCAGCCGTGCCGCCGGGCACGAATGCCTTCCGTGGCGGCGATTCGTATGATAGCGGCTAAGACGAGGTTTGGGGCCGCTCGTGACCGGACGCGGGCATGCCGAGTTCCATCGCGTACGCGCTTTCGGCGCGCAGCACATGCGTGTCGCGCACGCGCCGCGTGAACCCCACGCGATTGAAGAATTCCAGAATCTGAATCGCGCGCTTGCGTCCCAGCCCCGTTGCATCGCGGAACGCCGCTGCGTTCAAGCCGCCGGCTTGCGTGGCGACTTCGGCTGCCAGCTGGGCCAGCACCCGTATCTGTGCGGGGTGATAGAACAGGTCCTTCACCACCTGAGCCACATCGCCGCGCCGCAGCAGCTTGCGCAGCAATTGGCGCACGCGGTCCTCGGGTTCATTCTGCAAGCGCGCCAGATCCCGCACCCAAGGGGGATCGAAACCGCCGGCCTCCAGCAGCGGCAGCAGGCGCTCGGCCAACGCGCTTTCGGCATCGGCCAGCGTCGAGGTGTGCGTGGGCAGATGCAACCACGGGCCATTGCGCACGATGCGCCCGTCGCGTTGCAAGTCGTCCAGCACTGCGTTCCACAAGGCATCGGGGCCAGTGGGCATGGCCATCCGCCGCAAGCGCGCGCCGTCTGGCCCCGGTTCGTCCGGCGCGCTTTGGTGAAACGCCGCCAGCGTCTGTTCCACTCGCGTGCGCAGCACCGCCCAGTGCGTGGCCAGAATCAGCGTGCGTGCGGATTGTGCGGGGCGAGTCTCGACCCATAGCGCGCCGTGCGGCGCCTTGATGGCCTGCACCGGCTTGCCGGTCAGGCGTTGCAGCGCGCCCTCGTCCAGGCCCAGCGGCGCGTGCGCCAACACGGGTGCCAAGCCGTCGCCGTCCAGCATGTCGGAAAGCGCCTGTAAACCTTGCAGACGCGATGCCGCGCGGCGCTTGCGGTCCGGGGCGTTCGGGTCCAGCACCCGGCCGCCGCCCACGGTGCGCGTGGCCTGCGCATTGCGCACGATATAGCGGTCGCCGGGCATGGCGCAGACGGGCGTGTCGAACACCAATTGCACCCAGGCCGACTGCCCGGGCGCTACGGTTTCAGCGTTCAGTGGCACCACGTGCGCCACATGGCGTGCGGCGCCGATATGCACATGTAGCGGCGCCCACGCACGGAGGGGCGCGTCGGCGCTGGGCAACAGCGTCAGCGCCACGTCGATATGGCGCGACGGCACAAAGCAGCGCGCGTCCGCAATCCAGTCGCCGCGCGCAATGGCGTCTTTGTCGATGCCGGCAAGGTTCAGCGCGCAGCGCTGACCGGCCACACCGATTTCGCTGGCTTGATTCTGCGCGTGGATGCTGCGCACGCGCACCCGCGTGCCAGCCGGCATCAGCCGCAGATCGGCCGTGTCATCGCCGACGCGCACCTGCCCCGCGTGCACCGTGCCCGTCACGACGGTGCCGTGACCGGCCAGCGTGAACACGCGGTCCACGGCGAGGCGGAACAAGCCGCCGGCATCGCGTTGCGCAGCCTGCGACTGCGCCTGCGTATGCAGAAACGATTTAAGCGCTTCCGTGCCGGCGTCATCCGCTTGCGATGCACAAACGGCGTACACGGGGGCATCTTGCAGGAAGGTGCCGGCCACCAGCTCGGCAATGCCCGCCCGCACCGCCGCTTGCTGCGCGGCATCGGCGCGGTCGGTCTTGGTCAGCGCGACGGCGCCTTGCGTGACGCCCAGCAGCGACAGGATGGCCAGGTGCTCTCGCGTTTGCGGCATGACGCCATCATCGGCCGCCACGACCAGCAGGCCGAAGTCGATGCCGCTGGCGCCGGCCGCCATGGTGTGCACCAGCTTTTCGTGACCCGGCACGTCGATAAAGCCCAGCACGTCGCCGCTGGGCAGCGGCGTGTAGGCATAGCCCAGTTCAATGGAGATGCCGCGCGCCTTCTCTTCCTTGAGCCGGTCGGTGTCGACACCAGTCAGCGCGCGCACCAGCGTGGTCTTGCCGTGGTCGATATGCCCGGCGGTGCCGATGATCATGTCAGCGGCTCCGCCAGTTGCGCGGCGAAGGCGGCTTCGTCGCGGTCTTCCAGGCAGCGCAGATCCAGCCACAGGGCGTCGTCGGCGATGCGGCCGATGACGGGGGTGGGCAGGCGCCGCAACTGCGTTTCCAGCTTGTCCAGATGCCTGCCCGGACGGCCGCTGCCCGTGTACCGCAGCGCCAGGCCGAAGCTGGGCAGCTGGTCCACGGGCAAGGCGCCGCTGCCGATCTGGCTGAACATCGGCACCGCCTCGACCGCATAGTTCGGCCCCAGGGCATGCGCCAGCGGGCCGCGCAGCCGTTCGGCCAGCGGCTGGATGTGCCGCTGCGGCCGCGTCAACAGCCGCAAGGTGGTGAGCCGCTGCGCCAGGAATTCCGGTGCGCGGTACAGGCTCAGCACCGGTTCCAGCGCCGCCAGCGTCAGCTTGCCCACACGCAGCGCGCGCTTAAGCGGGTTCTTCTTGATCTTGCGGATCAGGTCAGCGCGGCCCACCAGCAGGCCGGCCTGCGGACCGCCCAACAGCTTGTCGCCGCTGAAGGTGACAAGGTCGGCGCCCGCAGCGATGGTGTCGCGCACGGTGTCTTCCTTGGGCAAGCCGAACTGCGTCAAATCCACCAGCGTGCCGCTGCCCAGGTCCACCGTGGCTGGCAGCCCCTTGGCGTGCGCCAGCGCCGCCACCTCGGCCACGCTGACGCTTTTGGTGAAGCCGGTGACGGCGTAGTTGCTGCAATGCACTTTCATCAGCATGGCGGTGCGCGGGCCGATGGCGGTGTCGTAGTCGGCCGCGTGGGTGCGGTTGGTGGTGCCCACTTCCACCAGCTTCGCACCCGCGCGTTTCATGATGTCGGGAATGCGGAATGCGCCGCCGATCTCAACCAGTTCACCGCGCGACACGATGACTTCGCGCCGGTCGGCCAGCGCGTTCAGCATCAGCAGCACGGCCGCCGCGTTGTTGTTGACGACGGTGGCGGCTTCGGCGCCGGTCAGCTCGCAGAGCAGGTCGTCGATGAGGTCATCGCGGTCACCACGGCCGCCGGTGTCCAGATCGAATTCCAGATTGGCAGGCGTGGTCAGCGCGCGCAGCACGGACGCCACGGCGTCATCGGGCAGCAGCGCGCGGCCCAAGTTGGTGTGCAGCACGGTGCCCGTCAGGTTGTAGACGGCGCGCAGGCGGGGCTGCGACGCCTTGTCAAATGCTGCGGTGACGCGGGCCGCCACGCTGGCGGCATCCACATCGATAAGCGCCAGCTGGCCCGCCAGCGCGCGCGGGCGCAGGTCGTCCAGGTCGCGCCGCAGCGCGGCGACAACCTGGGTCCGGCCGTACGTGTCGACAGCGGCGCGCATCACGGCGGCGTTGAGGAGGCGGTCGACTGAGGGAAGATCGGCCACCGTTGCGGCGGGTGCGGCGGAGGCGGCGATTGGGGCAGCGGGCGTCGCAGCGGAGGATGCGGCTCCCGTTGCGGCGGCGGTTCCAGTGGCGGCCGCTGCCGGCGATGCAGCGGCGGTTGCAGCCGGGGTTGCAGCGGGCGTCGCAGCCGGATCGGCTGCCG
>CAJYKY010000017.1 GCA_913775005.1 uncultured Achromobacter sp. | reverse complement strand
CGCATGAAGATCGGCGTCATGTTCGGCAACCCGGAAACCACCACGGGCGGCAACGCGTTGAAGTTCTACGCTTCGGTCCGCCTGGACATCCGCCGCATCGGCTCCATCAAGAAGGGCGATGAGGTCGTCGGCAACGAAACCCGCGTCAAGGTGGTGAAGAACAAGGTGGCCCCGCCGTTCAAGCAAGCCGAATTCGACATCATGTACGGCGCCGGTATCTCGCGTGAAGGCGAAATCATCGACTTGGGCGTGGCAGCAGGCGTCGTGGACAAGTCGGGTGCGTGGTACAGCTACAACGGCAATCGCATCGGCCAGGGCAAGGACAATGTCCGCGAATACCTGAAAGAGCACAAAGACATGGCGATCGAAATCGAAAACCGCGTCCGCGAGAACCAGGGCATTGTCAGCCGCGCCGCTGAATTCGTGCCCACGGCGGAAGACACCGCCGAATAAGTATTCCGAAGCCGTCCGCAGGCCAGCCTGCGGCGGTGTTCGTGACCCGGGTCTGCCCCGCAAGGTTGATGTCCTTGCGACCTTGCAGACTTAGTAAATTGCGGCAGGCGCCATTGTGGGCCTGCCGCTTTGCATTGAACCTAGGAAGCGCATGAGCTGGAAATCATCCCCCGCGTCCGCCGACCGTCTTCGCGCCAAACTGGACGACGAGTTTGAAACCGTGGCCAAGCCCCAGGGCTTGCGCCGCACGTCGGACGCGCGCCGCGAATCCGCCGCTAGCCGGGAACACGCCGGCAGCGAACCCGACGCCGCCGCGCCCGAGGGTGAAGCCAGCCAATGGCAGCGCAGTTCAGAGCAGCGCAGCGCCAAACGCGCGTCGCCTGCGGCCAATGGCAAGTCCGAACGCAAAGGTCCATCGCTGAAAATGCGCGCCGTGGGGTATTTATCCCGGCGTGAACACGCGCGCGAAGAGCTGTCGCGCAAGCTTGCCGCCTACGCCGAAGAGGGCGATGACGTGGAAGCGGTGTTGGACACACTGGAAAAAGAAGGCTGGCTGTCCACAGAACGTTTTGCGCAAAGCCTGGTGCACCGCCGTTCGTCGCGGCAGGGCGCGTCGCGCATCGTGCAGGAATTGCGGCAGCATGGCGTGGACGATAACCAGGTGGCAGAACTGCGCGACCAGCTGCGCGCCACCGAATACGACCGCGCGCTGGAAGTCTGGAAAAAGAAATTCGACGCCAAGCCGCAAGACCGCGCGGCCTACGCGAAGCAGGTCCGCTTTCTGGCCAGCCGCGGATTCGCGCACGACGTCATCCGCCGTATCGTGGGCGGCGAAGACGAGGATTGATCCGCGACGGCTGGCGCTTCGTTATTTGGCGGTCTTGATGCCCGTCAGCGTCTTGAAGCAGACGTCGCGCGTAATCGTCAGAAATTCATCGATATAAGACGCGTCCGTGTCTTCGCTGCGCACGGTGGCATATAGCGTGCGCCACACCCCTTGCGGGCCCAATCGGCACAGCCTCAGCCACCCCTGATTCATGTATTCCGTCAGTGCCCAATTCGGCAAGGCCGCTACGCCCCGATTGCTGGCCACGAGTTGCGCAATGATGGGTGTGAGCTCTGCCTTGCGGATCGCGGCGGGTTCGACGTCGGCCGGGTCCAGAAACGCGGTGAAGACATCCAGCCGCTGCTTGTCCACCGGATACGTGATGAGCGTTTGATCGGCCAGCTGGTCCGGCATGATGAATTTGCTGCCGGCCAGCGGATTGGACTCGGATACGGCCAGCACCAGTTCGTACTTGAAGAGCGGCAAATACGTCACCGCATCCAGCGGTTGCGGATCGGACGTGATGACCAAGTCCAGGTCGCCACGCACCAGGGCGGGCAGGGGGGCGAACGAGAACGCCGCCGACAGATCCAGCGCCACATCGGGCCACTGCACCCGGAACGCGTCCAGCGCCGGCATCAGCCACTGAAAGCAGGAATGGCAATCGATGGCCAAGTGCAGCCGGCCGGTACGGCCCGCCGCCAGCCGTTGCAGTTCACGCTCGGTCGCGCGAATGCGCGGCAAGACTTCATCGGCCAGCGCCAGCACGCGCAGGCCAGCCGTGGTCAGCCGGGCAGGGCGGGTACGGCGATTCAGTAGCGGTGTGCCCAGGCGGGTTTCCAGGTCTCGAAGTTGATGAGACAGCGCGGACTGCGTCAGATGCAGGCGCTCGGCAGCTTCTTGCAGGCTGCCTCCTTCGCGGATGGCAGTCAGCGTCTCAAGATGGCGGATTTCTAGCATGGGCAACTAATCAGGGTGGAATCAGGACGGAAGCTTATATTGTATGAGGTTTTCTCATCTTATGAATGTAGACATTGATTTTGATTCATTTTAGTTTGCCCGCACAATAACTGCCACTTGAACAAATTTTGTCTAACGGCGGTGTTGATATGACGACTATTCATAATCTGGGGTTCCCCCGTATTGGCGCGCAGCGTGAACTCAAGCGTGCCGTGGAAGCATATTGGGCGGGCAAGCAAAGCGCTGAAGCGCTGGAAGAAGCCGGCCGCGAACTGCGCGCCAAGCATTGGAAGCTGCAAGCCGCGGCTGGCGTGAAGTTCGTGCCAGTGGGCGATTTCGCCTGGTACGACCAGATCCTGGAATGGTCGACCTTGCTTGGCGCCGTGCCAGCGCGCTTCGCCCAGAAGGACAACGAACCGGTTTCGCTGGACACGCTGTTCCGCATGGGCCGGGGCCGCGCACCCACCGGCAAGCCTGCTGCCGCTTGCGAAATGACCAAGTGGTTCGACACCAACTATCACTACATCGTGCCGGAGCTGGTCCCGGGCCAGACGTTCCGCATCGCACGTGAATCGTTGTTCGAGCAGATTCAGGAAGCGCAGGCGCTGGGTCATGTCGCCAAACCGGTGATTCCGGGTCCGCTGACCTGGCTGTACCAGGGCAAGGGCGATGCGTTTGCCGGCGGCGCTGCCGACGAAGGCAAGTTGCAGCTGCTGGCGGCGTTGCTGCCGGTCTACGAAGAAGTGCTGGCGCGCTTTGCCAAGCTGGGCGTGCAGTGGGTGCAGATCGACGAACCGATCCTGGTGCTGGACCTGCCCCAAGCCTGGCGCGACGCGTTCAAGTCCGTGTATGCCACGCTGGCCGCCAGCCCCGTCAAGCTGCTGGTCGCCACCTACTTTGATGGCTTGAAAGACAATCTGCCCACCGTGCAAGCGCTGCCCGTGGCCGGGTTGCATGTGGACCTGGTCCGCGCGCCGGAACAACTGGCCGACGTCGTTGCCGGCCTGCGCGCCGATCAGGTGCTGTCCGCCGGCATCATCAACGGCCGCAACATCTGGCGCACGGACCTGGATGCCGCCATCGCCACCTTGGCCCCCGTCAAGCAGCACCTGGGCGACCGGCTCTGGCTTGCGCCGTCGTGCTCGTTGCTGCACG
>CAJYKY010000016.1 GCA_913775005.1 uncultured Achromobacter sp. | reverse complement strand
GATGCGCTTGCTGGCCGATTTCGATGGCGTGATTGAAGATGTGGTGCGCTTTGGCGCGCTGGAGCGCGGACGCGTGGGCGTGGCCGCCGCGCCGTCCGCCATCACGCAGATCATTGCGCCTGCGGCCACGGCGCGGCGGCCACGCCCACGCGTCCGCGCTCCAGCGCGCCAAAGCGCACCACATCTTCAATCACGCCATCGAAATCGGCCAGCAAGCGCATCACGCGTGGCAGGAATTCCTCGCCTGCCGCCGTCAGCAGCACGCGCCGGCTGGTGCGCGCAAACAGCTGCGTGGCCAGCGCGTCTTCCAGTTGCCGCACCAGGCTGGTCACGGATGATTGCGTCTGGAACAGGCGCTTGGCCGCATGCGTGAAGCTGGATTCCTGCGCCACGGCTACAAAGGCGGTCAGGTGTTTGAGGGTGACGTGCTTGGGCAGGCGATTCATTTCAAATCACGATAGATGGATCAATAAAAACAATTTTTCCAGATTGATCGCCGGAACGATACTAGGGGCTTCAACTATGGCCGTCACCCCGGCAGGACGAACATGCAAGACAAGCACTTGGATCTCATCATTGAAGGCGGCTGGCTCATTGACGGGCTGGGCGGGCCGCGCCAGCGGGCGGACGTGGGCGTGGCAGGCGAACGCATTGCCGCCATTGGCGATCTGTCTGGCAGGGCCGCCACGCGCCGGCTGAACGCGCGCGGCAAGATCGTGGCGCCCGGTTTCATCGATTCGCACGGCCATGACGATCTGATGTTCGTCGAAAGGCCCGGACTGGAATGGAAGACCAGCCAGGGCATCACATCGGTAGTGGTCGGAAACTGTGGCGTCAGCGGCGCGCCCGCGCCGTTGCCCGGCAACACGGCAGCCGCGTTGGCGCTCCTGGGCGAAACGCCGCTGTTTGCCGACATGCACGCGTACTTCGACACGCTGCGGACTCAGCAGCCGATGATCAACGTGGCGGCGCTGGTCGGCCACGCCAATCTGCGTCTGGCAACGCTTGCTGATCCCGCCGCCACGCCCACGCCTGAGGAGCAGGCCGCCATGGAACGCATGCTGGCCGACGCGCTGGATGCCGGCGCGGTGGGCTTTAGCACCGGCCTTGCGTATCAACCCGGCGGCGCGGCCCAGCAGGACGAGCTGGACGGTTTGGCGCGCGTGGCCGCAACGCGCGGCGCGCTGCACACCAGCCACATCCGCAACGAAGGCGATGACGTGGAAGCGGCGGTGGACGAAGTGCTGTCGGTGGGCCGGAACACCGGCTGCGCCACCGTGCTGTCGCACCACAAATGCATGATGCCGCGCAACTGGGGCAAGAGCCGCGCCACGCTGGCCAACATCGATCGTGCGCGCGCCGACGGGGTTGACGTGGCGATGGATATCTACCCGTATCCGGGCAGCTCAACCATCCTGATCCCAGAACGCGCCGACAGCATCGACGAGATCCGCATCACGTGGTCCGTGCCGCACCCGGAGTGCAGCGGCGAATCGCTTGGCGACATCGCGGCGCGCTGGGGCTGTGACAAGACCGAAGCCGCGCAACGCCTGTGCCCGGCCGGCGCCATCTACTTCGCGATGGACGAAGCGGAAGTGCAGCGCATCTTCCAGCACGACTGCTGCATGGTCGGCTCTGATGGCTTGCCCAACGACGCGCATCCGCATCCGCGCTTGTGGGGCAGCTTCACGCGCGTGCTGGGCCGCTACGTGCGCGAGGCCGAACTGCTGACGCTGGAAGCCGCTATCGCCAAGATGACGTCCTTGCCCGCGCGTGTGTTTGGCCTGTCAGGCCGGGGCCAATTGAGCGTGGGCGCATGGGCCGACATCGTGGTGTTCGACGCGGATACCGTGCGCGACCAGGCGACGTGGGAGTCGCCCACGTTGCCGTCCGTCGGCGTCGAGCATGTGCTGGTCAACGGGCAGGCCGTGTTTCCCGCCACAAAGGGAATGACGCGGCCAGGCAGGATTCTGCGGCGCGAGACGCCTTCGGCCTGAAATCCGACGACAACTTACCCATAACAACAACCCTATCCCTCAGGAGACAACCCCATCATGATGCGCAAAACCTGTGTGGCCGCGCTGCTGGCCGCTGTGCTGCCTGCGGCCCACGCCGCATTTCCCGACCATCCCATCACCTTGATCGTGCCGTTCCCGGCAGGCGGACCGACCGACATCGTGGGCCGTGTGGCGGCCGCCAAGGCGGGAGAAATTCTTGGCCAGCAGATCGTGGTCGAGAACCGCACCGGCGCGTCCGGCACCATCGGCATGACGGCTACCGCGCGCGCCAAGCCGGACGGCTACACCGTGGGCCTGGCCACCGTCAGCACGCACGGCACCGCGCCGCATCTGTTCCCGAATCTGGCCTATGACCCGGTCAAGGATTTCACGCCGATCAGCAACCTGGTCACCAGCCCCAACATTCTTGCGGTGAACCCGAAGTTCCCGGCGCAGACCTTGGCCGATTTCGTCACGCACGTGCGCGCCAATCCCAACAAGGATGGCTACGCCAATGCGGGTGCGGGCGGGGTGAACGACCTGGGCATGATCTGGTTCTTGCAGATCATCGGCGGCAAGATGAACAGCATTTCGTA
>CAJYKY010000015.1 GCA_913775005.1 uncultured Achromobacter sp. | reverse complement strand
CGCGACAGCGTGCCGCGGCGATTTACCTTCACGAAATCCGATGACCACTACTCCGAATCGTCCCGGCCAGCTGGGCATTTCCTCCATGCGTCCCCACTGCTCCGACGCCGAGTGGCAAGCCCGCGTGGATCTGGCGGCCTGTTACCGGCTGGTCGAGCTCTACGGCATGGCCGACATGATGGCCAACCACATCTCGGCCCGGGTGCCTGGCGAAGACAACGCCTTCCTCATCAACCCCTACGGCATGATGTACGAAGAGATCACGGCGTCAAGCCTGATCAAGGTGGACCTGGATGGCACCATCCTTGCCAAGCCCGATTTTGGCGACCTGGATTACGGCATCAACAAAGCGGGCTACGTGATCCACAGCGCCGTGCACGCCGCGCGCCATGACGTCGATTGCGTCATCCACACGCACAGCTGGGCATCGATGGCAGTGGCCTCGCTGGATTGCGGCCTGCTGCCGCTGACGCAAACGGCCATGCGCTTTCTGAAGATCGGCTATCACGACTATCAAGGCGTGGTGCTGGACCTGAAGGAACAGCAATCACTGCTGCAAGACCTGGGCCAGGGCGAGGCGCTGATCCTGCGCAACCACGGCGCGCTGACCGTGGGCCGCAGCGTGGGCGAAGCCTTCAACTGGATGCACCGGCTGGAACTGGCCTGCCGCGCGCAGCTGGCGGCGATGGCCACGGGGTCCGCGTTGCGGGCGGTGAGCCCGGCCGTGCTGGAAGACACCTGGAACAACTATCAGCCCGGCACGCGCCGCCCTTACGGCCTGATGGAGTGGCCCGCGCTGCTGCGCAAGCTGGACCGCATCGACCCCGGATACCGCGATTGACGATGACGGCGGCAGTCCCCTGCCGCCCATGAAGTCACAAGGCGCCGGCCGACGTGGCGGTACGGCGCCCAGCACGCCCATACAACCACGAACGGAGACAACGATGAACACTGCCCGAGCCCTGCTCGCCGCCGCGGCGGCGTGCGCCTGTACCGCAACGCCCGCGCTGTCGGCGGACTATCCCGACAAACCCGTCAAGGTCATCGTGGCGTTTACCGCCGGCGGCACCACCGACACCCTGACGCGCAGCATGTCCAACGCCCTGTCCAAAAAGCTGGCACAGCCCTTCGTCGTGGAAAACAAGCCTGGCGCGGGCGGCAACATCGGCACGGAATTCGTGGTGCGTGCGGCGCCCGACGGTCACACGCTGATCGTCAACTCGGTCGGCCCCATCGCCGTCAATGCCTCGCTGGGCAAGCTGTCGTTTGACCCGCTGACCGATCTTATCCCGATGGTGCAGATCGCCACCGTGCCGAACGTGCTGGTCGTACCGCCGTCCTCGCCGGCGAAGGACATCAAGTCCTTCCTGCAATTCGTCAAGACCGCGCCCAGCCTGAACTACAGTTCGACGGGCGTGGGCACGTCATCGCACCTGTCCAGCTACATGTTGATGGACGAGCTGGGCGTGGAGGCCACGCACGTTCCGTACAAGGGCGCCGACGCCGTCAATGACCTGCTTGCCGGGCGCATCGACTTCATGTTCGCCACCATTCCGTCGGTGATCGGGCAGATCCGCGCGGGCAAGCTGCGCCCGCTGGCGGTCAGCACCTTGCAGCGATCGGCCACGCTGCCCGACCTGCCGACCATCGCCGAATCCGGCTACCCGGGCTTTGATGCCGGGTCGTGGTTTGGCTTCTTCGGCCCCAAGGGCACGCCGCCCGAAGTCGTCGCCGTGATCAACCGCGAAGTCAACGCCGCCCTGCCCTCGCTGCACGCGCAGATGCTGCACGAAGGCGCCGAACCCGTGGGCGGCACGCCCGCGCAATTCGCCAAGTTCATCCGGCTGGAGCACGACAAGTGGGCGGCCTTGGTGCGCAAGTTCGCGCCCGCCGCCAACTAAGGGAATCAACCCGTGCCAACAAGCAGAACCCCCATGACGCAAGACGACGACATCCGCATCCTGTGTTCGCCCGCCGAGGCCGGCGTGCTGCGGCAGGCGCTGGCGGGCGACGGCCAGCGCTACACCTTGTGCCATCCCGAGCCGGGCCGCGCCTGCGATGCGGACGTGGCGTTTGTGTCGCGCGACATCACGGGTGCGTCCACCAAGTTCGTCATCACCGACGACACCGCGCGCTACTACGACGCCATGCGCCACGCGCCCTCGTTGCGCTGGGTGCATGTGCATTCCGCAGGCGCGGATCGCGACATCTACCAGCAGCTGCATGCGCGCGGCGTGGCCATCACCACCTCGCAAGGCGCCACCGATGCCGTCGTCGCGCAGACGGCCATCGGCGGCGTGTTGGCCCTGGCGCGCCGCTTTCCGCTGCTGGCTGCGGATCAGCGCGACCGCGCATGGCGGCCCCTGCTGGGCGCGCGCACGCCGCGCGATCTGGCAGGGCAACATGCAGTGGTGGTGGGCTGGGGCGGCATCGGCCAACGCATCGGCGCGCTGCTGAGCGCATTGGGCTTGGCGGTGTCTGTCGCGCGCCATTCCGCAACAGCGGTACCGCAAGCGCGCCATACCGTCAGCTATGGCGACCTGCCCGGCCTGCTGCCCGAGGCCGACTGGCTGGTGCTGGCCTGCCCGCTTACGTCCGCCACGCGCAACCTGGTCAACCATGAGGCGCTGGCCGCGCTGC
>CAJYKY010000014.1 GCA_913775005.1 uncultured Achromobacter sp. | reverse complement strand
GGTGGGGCTGCAACTGATTGGGCAGCGTTACGACGACTACCGCACGCTGGCTATTGGCGCCTGGGTGCACGAGCGCTTGTTGGCGGCCAATGCGCCTGATATCGGCGCGTCCGACATGTGGCCGCGCGGCTAGACACTGTGCGCTGAAAGCAGAAAGCCCGCCTTGATACAGGCGGGCTTTTTTTGTGCCATGCCGCGCGAGGGAACGGTAATTCCCTGGGGCCCGCAAGCCCATGTTTCGGGCTTGCGTCTGGCGCTTTACTGGATGCTGGACACGCGGATTACGCGGTTTCGGCAGTCTCTTGAACGTCTTGCGTGAACGCGGTGGCGCCAGAGTTGATGTGGCGGTTGACGGCGCTAAGCACGGCCTGGAACGAGGCGGTCACGATGTCGCGGTCGATGCCCACGCCGAAGCCGGTGCTGGATTCACCGACGCGCAATTCCACGTAGGACGCGGCGCGCGTGTCAGTGCCGGTGCCGATGGCGTGCTCGTGGTAGTCCATGATGCGCACCGGCACGTCCAGCGCAGCCACGAAGGCCGAGATGGCGCCGTCGCCCTTGCCGGTCACGATGCGGCGTTCGCCGTTGTATTCCAGTTCGGCTTCGATGCTGAAGTGCTGGCCTTCACCGGCAGACGGGTTGCCGTCGATGCGATGGCGGATCAACTTCCACGGCGACTTCTGCTCAAGGTATTCGCGGTTGAAGATCGTGTGCACGTCATCGGCGGTGACTTCGCGGCCGGTCTCGTCCGTGACGCGCTGAATGGCGCGGCTGAATTCAATTTGCAGACGGCGCGGCAAGACCAGGCCGTGTTCTTGTTCAAGCAGGTACGACACGCCGCCCTTGCCCGACTGGCTGTTCACGCGGATCACGGCGTCGTAGCTGCGGCCCAGGTCGGCCGGGTCGATCGGCAAGTACGGCACTTCCCAGACGGCGTCGGCCTGTTGCAGCGCAAAGCCCTTCTTGATGGCGTCCTGGTGCGAACCGGAGAACGCGGTGAAGACGAGGTCGCCCGCGTAGGGGTGACGCGGATGCACCGGCAATTGGTTGCAGTATTCGGCGCAGCGGCGCACTTCGTCGATGTCCGAGAAGTCCAGGCCCGGATGCACGCCTTGCGTGTACAGGTTCAAGGCCAGCGTGACGAGGTCGACGTTGCCGGTGCGCTCGCCGCTGCCGAACAGGCAGCCTTCGATGCGGTCGGCGCCGGCCATCACGGCGAATTCGGCGGCGGCCACGGCGGTGCCACGGTCGTTATGCGGGTGCACGCTAAGCACGATGCTGTCGCGGCGGGCCAGGTTCTTGTGCATCCACTCGATCTGGTCGGCGTACAGGTTGGGCGTGGTGGCTTCGATGGTGGCGGGCAGGTTCAACACCATCTTGTGGTCCGGCGTGGGCTGCCAGACATCGGCCACGGCGTCGGACACTTCCAACGCGAATTCGGGCTCGGTGGTGCTGAACACTTCGGGCGAGTACTCGTAGCTCCACTTGGTTTCGGGGCGCTGCGAGGTGTAGTGCTTGATCAAGCGCGTGCCGGTCGTGGCAATGCCCTTGATCTCATCTTTCGACATGTTGAACACGACCTTGCGGAAAGCCGGGGCGCAGGCGTTGTACATGTGAACGATGGCTTGCTTGGCGCCGGCGGCGGCTTCCACGGTGCGGCTGATCAGGTCTTCACGCGACTGGGTCAGCACGATGATGGTGACGTCGTCGGGGATGCGCTTTTCGTCGATAAGCTTGCGCACGAAATCAAAGTCGGTCTGCGAGGCCGACGGGAAACCCACTTCGATTTCCTTGAAGCCGATCTTCACCAGCTGTTCGAAGAAGCGGAGCTTGCGCTCGACGCTCATCGGTTCGATCAGGGCCTGGTTGCCGTCGCGCAAGTCCGTGCTCATCCAGATCGGCGCTTTGGTGATGCGGCGGCTGGGCCAGGTGCGTTCGGAAAAGTCGCGGGTGAACGGGGCGAAGGGGACGTATTTGGTGGCGGGGTTGGCAAGCATCATTACTACACCTCGATCGGTTTCTTTTGAATCCCGTAAAGCACGGAGTCTGTGCGGCGTATGTGACCGAAAGACGTTCTTGTGCCTGGATTTGCCGTGATTGACCGGCAGGATTCTCAACTAAAAAGGGGAAATCGCGTGTGGCAAGCGTGGCTGCCGAGCTACCACGGGGACACTAGGCCCGGCAACCGATCGGTAGGTATAGCGATAGCGCGGCGATCGAGGAGGAACCAGCGAAGGAACGAGCGCGCAGGCCGGCGACCGGAGCGGCGGAGCGTCCGGTGGCAATCGCGAGGGAGGTGCGGTAAGCGGCCATAGGGTGCTAGTCAAACACACTTTCTGGACAAGCGCAAACAGAAATAGCGGGGGACGCATCGCGCCGGGGCGAGCGGCGCAGGTCGAATGACGATGCGTGCGCGCCGTGAAAACGAACAGGCCGCCTCAAAGGGCGGCCTGGCGTTGTGGCGGTTGGGTAGGCTTAGCGGGCGGGGCCGATGCGCGGTTCGACGTAGCGGTCGCCACGGGTTTCGCCACGGACCTCGGTGCGGTGATCGCGGCGGCCGTCGTCACGCGGATCTTGGGTCGGGCGGCGCGCGGCGCCATCTAGAATTTGCGCCTGTTCGGCCACCATATCGATCTTGCCGATGCGGTTGTGGCGGATTTCCGACAGTGAGCGGCGCAAGTCGCCGACGGTGAACGGTTCTTGGCGGTCGCCCCAGGTCCAGCGCAGCACGCCCAGCGATTCTTCCGACAGGTTCGGCGCCAGCTCGGCCAGCACGTCCGTGCCGACCGGCGTCGCGGCCCCGGAAGCCAGGCTGGCGGCGAACCACGCGCGTACAGAAAAGAACACGATCAGCGTCCAGATGCCGGCGACGACCCACCATATGTAGGGGTTGATCTTCTGCGCCATGTCCTGGGTTTGCTGGCCCAGGCTGTGCAGGAAGTCATAGTTCATGCGTTTGCCGAAATCCAGTATCCACGAGGCAACCAGATACCAAAGAACGATGGCGACGGCGATGACGATCGCGCGCACAACGAGTCGGGGAAGCGCCAATTTAAGCAGGGTCTGGCCGATAAGTCGGCTGTCCTGTCGAACGCTTGCGGGCGAAGTCAGATTCATCATGCAAAATATTGTACCTATGACCCGCCCAATTTTAGAACTGCGACCTGGCCAGCACCTGACGCTGACCCCACAGCTACAGCAATCGATACGATTGTTGCAGTTGTCTACGCTCGACCTGGAAGCCGAGATCTCGCAAGTGCTTGCGGACAACCCGCTGCTGGAACGCGAAGACGAGGGGCCGGCCGCCGATACGCAGGCCGAATCGGAACGCGAATCTTCCGTGCAGGACGATGAGCCGGCACCCGAGCGGGACAGCCCCGTTGAAGAGATGCCGGGTTCGGGCGGGGTCTATTCCGACGAAGATTCCGGGCCACCCGAAGCGGCGCGCCCGGACACGTTGCGTGAACATCTGCTGGGCCAGCTGATGCTCACGCGCGCCGGGCCGCGCGATATGGCGTTGGCCGGCCTGCTGATCGACGAACTGGATGAAAACGGCTATCTCGGCTCGCCGCTGGAAGAAATCCTGGGCTGGCTGCCTGCCGAATTGGAGCCGGACCTGGACGAGTTGCGCGCGGCGCTGACGCTGGTGCAATCGTTCGACCCGGTAGGCATCGGCGCGCGCGACATGGCGGACTGCCTGTTGCTTCAGCTGCGCAACCCGGATGTGAACCTGCTGCCTGAAGCCGGTGATCCGGCCATCCTGGCCTGCGCGCGGCAAATCTGTATGCAGCACCTGCCCTTGTTGGCTACCGGCAACGCCGTCCGCCTGTGCGCGGCGCTGGGCTGTGACGAGGCCACGTTCCGGGCCGCGCACGCCCTGATCCGCCGGCTGGAGCCACGGCCGGGCCGCGCATGGACCGTGCCTGCTGCCGACTACGCGGTGCCGGACGTTATTGTGCGCAAGGCCCGTCGCGGGTGGCAGGTCACGCTGAACAGCGCCGCCGTGCCGCGTCTGCAAATCAACGGCTTGTATGCGCAGATGCTGGGCAATCAGAAGGAATCCGCGCATGCTGGATTGCAATCGCAGCTCCAGCAGGCCAAATGGATGATCCGCAACGTCGAACAGCGCTTTGACACCATTCTGCGGGTGGCGCAAGCCATCGTGGATCGTCAGACCGCCTTTTTCAGCCAAGGCCCGTCCGCGATGCGTCCCCTGATTTTGAAAGATATCGCGGGTGAACTCGGTTTGCACGAATCCACCATTTCACGCGCCACGACGCAGAAGTACATGCTCACTCCGTTTGGCACGCTGGAGCTCAAGCGCTTCTTTGGCGCGGGTGTGTCAACCGACGGCGGCGATGCCACGTCCGCCACCGCGGTGCAGACTTTCATCCGCCAGATGGTGGCCGAAGAGAACCGTGCCAAGCCCTTGTCCGATAGCCAGATCATGCAAAAACTGGCCGATCAGGGGATAGTCATCGCCCGCCGCACGGTGGCAAAGTACCGCGAAGCGCTGCGGATTGCCCCCGCCACGCTGCGCAAGGCGCAGGCCTCAGCGCGTTGAAATCGGGGACGAATCTTTAACAAATTCGTCCATGGTTTCAAGGGCTTGCGTGACAGTTCCGTTGCAAATTTTTTATCGCAAAGGGGCTTGTCTTTGGCTGAATAATTTTCGATAATCATTCGCATGTACATTTGCGTATGTAATGCCATCACCGAACGCCAAGTCCGCGCCAGCGTGGACGGAGGCGCGACGACGCTGTCCGACCTGCAATTCGAGCTGGGCGTGGCCACGTGCTGCGGCTGCTGCGCGGCAACCGCCGCCGAATACCTGCCGGGCGGCCGCTGCTCCAGCGTATGCGACGTCCGCTCCATCGCCGTTCCGGT
>CAJYKY010000013.1 GCA_913775005.1 uncultured Achromobacter sp. | reverse complement strand
CATGTCGGCGAAGGCGCGCAGCGAATCGCGCAGGGTGTCGGCGGCGTCGAACAGTGGCTCCTTGTCTTCCTGGTTGTCCTTGTTGTAGGCCAGCGGCTGGCCTTTCATCAGGGTCAACAGGCCGGTCAGGGCGCCGAACACGCGGCCGCTCTTGCCGCGTACCAGTTCCGGTACGTCAGGGTTTTTCTTTTGCGGCATGATCGAGCTGCCGGTGCAGAAGCGGTCGGCCAGATCGATGAAGCCCACGCGCGGGCTCATCCACAGCACCAGCTCTTCCGACAGACGCGACACGTGCGTCATGATCAGCGCGCCGGTTGCGCAGAATTCGATGGCGAAGTCGCGGTCGGACACAGCGTCCAGCGAATTGCGGCACACGCCATCAAAGCCCAGCGTCTTGGCGACGCGTTCGCGGTCGATGGGGAACGACGTGCCGGCCAGCGCGGCGGCGCCCAGCGGCAGGCGGTTCACGCGGCGGCGGCAATCGGCCATGCGTTCGGCGTCGCGGCCAAACATTTCCGCGTAGGCCAGCAGGTGGTGGCCGAAGGTGACGGGTTGAGCGACTTGCAGGTGCGTGAAGCCCGGCATGATGGTGCCGGCGTTTTCCAGCGCCACCGTGGCCAGCGCGTGACGCAGCTGGCGCAAGAGGTGTTGCAGGTTGTCGATTTCGTCGCGCAGCCACAGACGGATGTCGGTCGCCACCTGGTCATTGCGTGAACGGCCGGTGTGCAGGCGCTTGCCCGCGTCGCCCACCAGCTCGACCAGACGCTTTTCGATGTTCAGGTGCACGTCTTCCAGATCCAGCAGCCATTGGAAGCTGCCGGCATCGATTTCAGACAGGATCTGGGTCATGCCGCGCTGGATGTCGGCCAGGTCCTGGGCACCGATGATGCCCTGGGCAGCCAGCATGTCTGCATGCGCGAGCGAGCCCTGGATGTCGTGGCGCGCCAGGCGCTTGTCGAAATCCACGGACGCCGTATAGCGTTTGACGAGTTCAGAGACCGGTTCCGAGAACCGGGCGGACCAGGCCTGCGCCTTATTGGCGAACTGGTTTTGATCGGAGGAGGGAGTGTTTGCCATGATGGCCGGAATTATAGGGCCTGCCGCCGGGGCGGCGCACGCGGGCGGGCGTGGTGACCCTAATATCCCTTGCCAGGCACCGCGTTCCGGTGCGACTTGTCGGATAATCCACCGTTAGTTTCAAGAACTTAGAGTGAGTCGACAAGCTATGCCCCTGGAATGGGAAGAACTGGTTACCCAGCTGGACACCCACATGCCGCGCGAGACGTGGGCGCAAACGCTGGTTGGCATCGGCGTGCTGGTCCTGACCGCGCTGTTCGTGCAATGGGTGGTGGCGCGCGTGGTGCTGCTGCTGGCGCATCGCGTGCTGGTGCTGAGCGGCCGTGGCGATTGGGACAAGGCGCTGCAACGCCGCCGCGCCTATCAGAACCTTTGGTATGCGGTGCCGTTTGCGGTGGTGTCGTTGGGGATCGATCTGGTGCCGCACGTGGAAAAAGCGGCGGCCGTGGTGGGCCGGCTGGCGCATGCCGGCGCGTGGATCTGCGTGTTCGTGGCGTTCTCGGGCGTGCTCAGCGCCTGGCAGGACACCTATTCGGCCACCACGCGGGCGCAAACGCGCTCCATCAAGGGCTATATCCAGATCGGCAAGCTGGTGCTGGCGGCGGTGTGCACCGTGTTGGTGCTGTCGATTCTGATCGACCGGTCGCCGCTGTGGATGATCTCGGGCCTGGGCGCGCTGTCGGCGGTGCTGTTGCTGGTGTTCAAGGACACGCTGCTGTCGCTGGTGGCCAGCACGCAGCTGACCAGCAACGACATGCTGCGCATCGGCGACTGGATTGAAATGCCGCAGTCCAACGCCGACGGCTTCGTCAAAGACATCGCGCTGCACACCGTGAAGGTGCAGAACTGGGACAACACCGTCACCACGGTGCCGACCTACAAGCTGTTCTCGGAAAGCTATCGCAACTATCGGCACATGTTCGAATCGGGCGGGCGGCGCATCAAGCGCACCTTGCGTATCGACGCGGCCAGCGTGCGCTTTCTGACCGACGAAGAAGCCCGGCAGCTGATGCGGTTCCGGCTGCTGCATGACTATTTGCAGGCCAAAACCCACGACATCGCCCAGACCAACCAGACGATGGGCGAGCTTGCCGCGGTGCCTGCCAACCGCCGCCGGCTGACCAATATCGGCACCTTCCGCGCCTACGGTTTGGCGTTCCTGAAGCAGAACAAGGAAATCCGCCAGGACATGGCGATGATGGTGCGCATGATGGAACCCACATCCGACGGTATTCCCGTCGAGGTCTATTGCTTTACGGCGGTGACGGCCTGGGTGGAATACGAGCGCATCCAGGGCGATGTGTTCGACCATCTGCTGGCCATCTTGCCCGAGCTGGGCCTGCGCCTGTATCAGCAGCCGTCCGGTGCGGACATCGGCGCCATGGGCAGCCAGCTGCGCGAAAGCGCTATCCAGACGGCGCTGGCGGCAGAGCACGAGCGCCAGGGCAGGGCGCTGACGGATGGCCAGGGGCGGGAACTGACCGACGGGCGGGACGCGCGGGCTGAGCGTGGCTACGTCGATGGCAAGCTGCCGGGCTAGGGTCTGGCGGCGCACGGGGGCCGTGAGATAATCCGCGGGTTGGAATTTACGTCTTCATAGACTCCAGGCGATCACCCCGATGTCGAACCCGTTCTTCAACCTGTATTCCCACGGCTTCGCCCGGGTGGCGGTCGGCGTACCCGAATGCCGGGTCGCCGATCCGGCCTTCAACGCCACCCAGACCATCGAGCTGGCGCAGCAGGCCGCCCAGGGCGGCGCCGTGCTGGTGGCGTTTCCTGAACTGGGCCTGTCGGCCTACACCTGCGACGATCTCTTTCACCAGAAAGCCTTGCTGGACGAATGCGAGGAAGCGCTGGCGCGGGTGGTGGCGGCAACCGCCGAGCTGGACATCGCCGTCATCGTCGGCGCACCGCTGCGCGTGTCGCATCAGCTGTTCAATTGCGCCATCGTGGCGGCGGGCGGGCGTGTGCTGGGCGTGGTGCCCAAAAGCTACCTGCCCAACTACGGCGAATTCTACGAAGCGCGCCAGTTCAGCGCCGCCGATTGCGCCGCCGCGACCGAGGTCCGCCTGCTGGGCGACACCGTGCCCTTCGGCCCCGAGCTGCTGTTCCAGATGGAAGCGCTGCCGCTGTTCCAGTTCCACGTTGAAATCTGCGAAGACGTCTGGGTGCCGATCCCGCCGTCGTCGTTTGCGGCGCTGGCCGGCGCGACGGTGCTGGTGAACCTGTCGGCGTCCAATATCGTGGTGGGCAAGTCAGAATACCGGCATCAGCTGGTGTCGCAGCAATCGGCGCGCTGCCTGTCCGCCTATATGTATACGTCTGCCGGGCGCGGGGAATCGTCCACCGATCTGGCCTGGGACGGCCAGGCGCTCATCTATGAAAACGGCGAGCTGCTGGGCGAGTCCGAGCGCTTTCTGAACCACTCCCATCTGCTGTTTTCCGACATCGATCTGGACCGCCTGTCGCGCGAGCGCATGCGCCAGACCACGTTCGGCCAGTCGGCGCGGCGCCATCAGGACGAAGTCCGCAAGTTCCGCGCCGTGATGGTGCCGGTGAACCCGCCGCTGGAAGATACTGAGCTGCCGCTGGACCGGCGCGTGGCGCGCTTTCCGTATGTGCCGGCCGACCCGGCACGCCGCGATGCGCGCTGCAAAGAGGTCTACAGCATCCAGGTG
>CAJYKY010000012.1 GCA_913775005.1 uncultured Achromobacter sp. | reverse complement strand
ACACGACGCGCCTGGGCGACCAGGACGTGATGATGGTGCGCGCCTCGGACGGCCGCGTGCATGTGCTGTACAACCGCTGCCCGCACAAGGGCGCGAAGGTGGTGGCAGACGGCGACGGTTGCGTCGGCAAGTTCTTCCGCTGCCCCTACCATGCCTGGACGTTCAAGCTGGACGGCAGCCATCTGGGCGTGCCGCTCAAGCAAGGGCTGGAAGGCACGTCGTATGACCCGACCGATCCTTCGTTTTCGATGCGCCGTCTGGCGCGCGTGGAAAGCTATCGCGGCTTTGTCTTCGCCAGCCAGTCGGCTGAAGGCCCGGCGCTGACCGACTTCCTGGGCGGCGTGCGCTCGTCCATCGACAACCTGTGCGACCGGTCCCCGGTGGGCGAGGTTGAGGTGGCAGGCGGCATCTTCCGCGTGATGCAGCGGTCGAACTGGAAGGTGTTCTACGAGAACCTGCACGACACCATGCATGCCCGCGTGACGCATGAATCGTCCTACGCCGCGGCCCGCGACGAGGCCAAGGAAATGGGCGAGATGCCGCTAGAGCTGCACATCATGGACGGCAACGGCGAACCCTATGAATTCTGGGAAAAGCTGGAGCTGCGCGCCTATGACAATGGCCACGGCTACATGGAAGGCATCTTCAACCCGGGTGCGGCCGAGCGCGACCCGGTGTCGCGCGCGCACTTTGAAACGTTGACTGCCGCCTACGGTGAAACCCGCGCCCGCGAAATCCTGGGCATGAACCGGCACAACACGGTCATCTACGGCAGCGGCTCGCCGCATACCGTGTTCCAGCAGTTCCGCGTGATCCGCCCAATTGCCGTGGACCGCACGCTGATTGAAATTCAGACGTTCCGCTGCAAGGGCGCGCCGGACGGCGTGTTCAAGCGCGCGATGCTGTATGCCAACGTCATCAATTCGCCGTCGTCCAACGTGATGCCGGACGACATCGAACTCTACAACCGCTGCCAGGAAGGCAACGCCACGCGCGGCGGCGACTGGGTCAGCATGCACCGCTACCACGGCAGCGACCGCAGCGATGCCGACGGCATGGTGTCCGTCAACGGCACCAGCGAGCTGCCCATGCGCAACCAGTTCCGCGCCTGGAAAACCTATATGGAGGCCGGTGCGACGTCGAACGCGCCCGCCGCAGGAGACAGCCAATGCTGCTAGATCTGGATTTCGATGTCGGCGTGGCCGATCTGACGCCGGCGGACGTGCCGGCCGATGCGTACCACCGCATCGCGCAGTTCCTGTACCGCGAGGCGCGGCTGCTGGACGAACGTCGCTATGACGACTGGCAGGCGCTGTGGACCGAAGACGGCATGTACTGGATGCCGCGCACGCATGGGCAGCAAAGCCCGTACGACCATATCTCGCTGTTCTGGGAAGACCGCATGCTGCGCGATGTGCGCATCCGCCGCCTGGAACATCCGCGCAACTGGTCGCAGCAACCGCCCACGCGCAGCGTGCGCCTGGTGGGCGGCGTGCAGGTGGAAGGCGTGGACGCGGGCGGCAATCTGGTCGTGCATTCGGTGTTTCAGATGACGGAATGGCGCAAGCGCCAGCCGCGACAGCTGGCCGGCCGCTACACGCACAAGCTGGCGGCCGACGGCGACAGCTGGCGCATCCGCATGAAGCGCGTGGATCTCGTCAATTGCGATGACGTGCACGATGTGTTCGAGGTGTTCGTGTGATGCAGCCGGACTCCGCAGTGCTGGCGCTGCATTATCAAAACGACGTGCTGCATCCCGACGGCAAGATCCGCGTCGGCCTGGATGCCGACACCGGCGCGCGCCAGCGCCTGCTGGACCGCGCCGCCGCCTTGCTGGACGGCGCGCGGGCGAACGCGCTGCCCATCGTGCACGTGCGCATCGCGTTCCGCCCCGATTACGCTGACTTGCTGCCCAACTGCGCCATCTTCCGTAACGTGGCAACCATTGGCGCCGTGCCGGAAGGGGAGTGGGGCAGCGCGTTTTACGAAGGGTTGCAACCGCTGGCGGGCTGCGCGCGTGAATTTGTCGTGAAGCACACGCGCATCAGCGCGTTCTACGGCACGCCGCTGGAAGAAACGCTGCGCGTGATTGGCGCGCGCCGCCTGGTGGTGGCGGGCGTCGCGACGCATTCCGTGGTGGAAGGCACGGTGCGCCACGCCGCCGATATCGGCTTTGACGTCATGGTGGCGGAAGACGCGTGCGCGTCCGCCGACGAGGCCGTGCATCAGGCTTCGCTGGCCAGCATGCGCCTGATTGCGCAAACGGGCTCGGTGGCGGAAGCTGTGCGCTGGGCCGCCGCGCCGCACTGATCAAGGACTTTTATGGACTTCTCTGGCTTTCCCGGCTTGGCCGGCAAAACCGCCATCGTCACGGGCAGCACGCAGGGCCTGGGCGCGGATATTGCGCGCGGGCTGGCGGCGGCGGGCGTCAATGTGGTGCTGGTGGGGCGCAACGCCGAAGCGGGCGCCGCGCTGGCAACAGAACTGGGCGCGCGTGCGCTCTATTGCGAAACCGATATCGGTGTCGACGCGCAGATCCAGCAGTGCATCGACGCTGCGCTGGCGCGCTTTGGGCGGCTGGACATCCTGGTGAACAACGCTTGCCAATATGCGGACCGGGGGCTGGCTTCCACGCGCGACGAATGGCATCGCACGCTGGACACGAACCTGGTGTCGGCCGCCATCTTCACGCAGCTTGTCGCCCCGCATCTGCCGCGCGGCGGGGTGGTGGTGAATATGGGCAGCACGGGCGGCAAGTTTGGCGCGGCCGGGCGGGCGTTGTACCCCGCGTCCAAGGCAGCCATCTTGCAGATCACCAAGAATTTCGCGGTTGAACTCGCGCCGGCCGGCGTGCGGGTGCTGGCGGTGTCGCCGGCCTGGACGTGGTCGCCCTCGGTAGAACAGTTGTCGGGCGGTTCGCGCGAGGCGGCTGACGCGGTCGGGGCGCATTTTCATCCGCTGGGGCGAGTGGGCTCGGGCGACGAAATCGCCGCCGCTGTGTGCTTTGCGTGTTCGGATGCGGCGTCGTGGATGACGGGAGTGGATATTCCCGTGGACGGCGGCTTCTCGGTGCTGGGACCAGACCGCGGGATTTCGCCACGGGTCTGGTTCAAGGAACTGGCGCCTTAAGAAAGGACGGGGGGCGGGCGACAGCTGCGGCCGCAATGCCAAGCCGCAACGTCAGCCCCCAGCGCCGCGCTGGCCGTCAGCGGATAACGATCTCGCCTTCTTCCAGCCCGGCCTTACCGCCTACCTGGTCTTCCAGGAATTCCTGCATCTTGTTGCCCAACTGAATCTTGGTGCCGCCGCAAAAGCGTCGCGTGGCGATGATCTGGGCGGTATGCAAGGGCTGAAGATCGCGGACCAGCTGCGCTTCTTCTTCCTCTAGCGCGACCAGGTCGCCGTTCAGCTTACCGTGCGTGTTGCGTGCGCGTTCGGCCACGTCGGCCGGGGCGCGCTGCGGGTTGGCTTGCAGGAACATCAGCAACTGTTCCAGCTTGGCCTTTTCTTCGTTCATCTTCAGGCGGCGTTTGGTCAGCGCCGAACGCTTGATGTCCGCGTGCGGGTCCAGCCCGGCCTGGATCAGCGTCGGAATGCCCGACGGCGAACCCAGCGTGCCGGCGCGCACCGCGTTCAGCGCGCGCGTCTGGCCGCCGGTGATGGCGCTTTGCTGCGTGTTGGGCGGGCCGACCAGCACGCTGCCGCCCGCCGCGATGCTGCTTTGGCGGATCTCGCGTTCCACGTCGACATCCTGGCCGGCGCTGATGATGGCGTTTTCAATGAACTTGGCCTTCAGCGTGCCGCCGCAAACGATGTGGGCGGTGCGCGCCGTGGCCGATGCGTCTTGCAGCGCGTCGGCCAGGCCGATGACGCCGCCCTTGCACGTGACGCTGCCGCCAGCTTCCACCAGCGCGGCCTCGATGGTGCCGTTGACGACCACATCGCCCGTGACGCGCACTTCCATCGTGGCAGCGATGTCGCCGCGCACCTGCAAGGACCCTTCAAACGTGATGTTGCCGGTGGACAGGTTGACCGCATCCACTTCCACCATCGGGTTGACCTGCACGCCCTGGCTGATCAGCGTG
>CAJYKY010000011.1 GCA_913775005.1 uncultured Achromobacter sp. | reverse complement strand
GCGCAGGGCGCCAAGCCCGGCGAAGGCGGCCAGCTGCCCGGCCACAAGGTGTCGGAATACCTCGCCAAGCTGCGCTACTCGGTGCCGGGCGTGGGCCTGATTTCGCCCCCGCCGCACCATGACATCTACTCGATTGAAGACTTGGCGCAGCTGATTCACGACTTGAAGAACGTGAATCCGAAGTCGTCGGTGTCGGTCAAGCTGGTGTCCGAAGTGGGCGTGGGCACGGTGGCCGCAGGGGTTGCCAAGGCCAAGGCCGACCACGTTGTGATCGCCGGCCATGACGGCGGCACGGGCGCATCGCCGGTGTCGTCCATCAAGCACGTGGGCACGCCGTGGGAACTGGGCCTGGCCGAAACGCAGCAGACGCTGGTGCTGAACCGCCTGCGCAGCCGCATCCGCGTGCAGGCCGACGGCCAGATGAAGACCGGCCGCGACGTCGTTATTGGCGCGCTGCTGGGCGCTGATGAATTCGGTTTCGCGACGGCGCCGCTCGTCGTCGAAGGCTGCATCATGATGCGCAAGTGCCACCTGAACACCTGCCCGGTGGGCGTGGCCACGCAAGACCCCGTGCTGCGCCAGAAATTCCAGGGCAAGCCGGAACACGTCGTGAACTTCTTCTTCTTCATCGCTGAAGAAGTGCGCGAGATCATGGCCCAGCTGGGTATCCGCAAGTTCGACGACCTGATCGGCCGCGCCGATCTGCTGGACATGCGTTCGGGTGTCGAGCACTGGAAGGCGCAAGGGCTGGACTTTGCCCGTGTGTTCCATCAAACGCAGTCGGATGCCGACGTGCGCCAAACCGAAGAGCAGGACCACGGCCTGGCCGGCGCGCTGGATCATCAGCTGATCGACCGCAGCCGCCCCGCGCTGGAGCGTGGCGAGAAGGTGTCGTTCATCGTGCCGGTGCGCAACCGCAACCGCACCATCGGCGCCATGCTGTCGGGCGCCGTGGCCGCACGTTACGGCCACGACGGTCTGCCGGACGACACCATCCACATCCAGTGCAACGGCACCGCCGGCCAGAGCTTCGGCGCGTTCCTGGCGCACGGCATCACGATGGACCTGGTGGGCGAAGGCAACGACTACGTCGGCAAGGGCCTGTCGGGCGGCCGCATCATCGTGCGCTCGCCCAATGACTTCCGCGGCTTCGGCCCCGACCACATCATCGCGGGCAACACCGTGCTGTACGGCGCACTGGCTGGTGAAGCGTTCTTCAACGGCGTGGCCGGCGAACGCTTTGCGGTGCGCAACTCGGGCGCCGCAACGGTTGTGGAAGGCACGGGCGACCACGGTTGCGAATACATGACGGGCGGCACGGTCGTCGTGCTGGGCTCCACGGGCCGCAACTTCGCAGCCGGCATGTCCGGCGGCGTGGCGTATGTGTGGGATCCGGAGCGCACGCTCAAGCACCGCGTCAACCTGTCGATGGTTGAACTGGAAAGCGTGGCGCCGCATGCCGAACAGCAAGCGCTGAACAATATCGACATCTGGCACAGCGCGCAGCGCGGTGGCGAACGCGAAACGGATGAAACCATCCTGCGCCGCCTGGTGGAAGATCACTTCCGCTACACCGGCAGCTACCGCGCCCGCGAGATCCTGGGCGACTGGGAAGCCTCGCGCGGCAAATTCGTAAAGGTCATGCCGACGGACTACCGCCGTGCATTGGGTGAAATGTGGCGTGCAGCCAACCAGCAACAACTGGCTGCGTGAGGGATACCATGGGAAAGATTACCGGCTTTATGGAATTTCAGCGCTTGCAGGAGGCCTCCGAGGCCCCGCAGAAGCGGCTGAAGAACTGGCGCGAATTCGTGCTGCACCTGACCGATGACCAGGCCAAGCAGCAAGCTGCGCGCTGCATGGACTGCGGCATCCCGTTCTGCAACAACGGCTGCCCGGTCAACAACATCATCCCCGACTGGAATGACCTGGTGTACAAGCAGGACTGGCGCCGCGCGCTGGACGTGCTGCACTCCACCAACAACTTCCCGGAGTTCACGGGCCGCATCTGCCCCGCGCCGTGTGAAGCCGCCTGTACCTTGAACATCAACAGCGACGCCGTGGGCATCAAGTCCATCGAGCACGCCATCATCGACAAGGGCTGGGCAGAAGGCTGGGTCGCGCCGCTGGTGCCGGCCAAGAAGACGGGCAAGAAGGTTGCCGTGGTGGGCTCCGGCCCCGCCGGCATGGCGTGCGCGCAGCAACTGGCGCGCGCTGGCCACTCGGTGACGCTGTTCGAAAAGAGCGATCGCATCGGCGGCCTGCTGCGTTATGGCATCCCCGACTTCAAGCTGGAAAAGCATCAGATCGACCGCCGCATCTCGCAGATGGAAGCGGAAGGCGTGGAGTTTGCGCCGTCCACCTACATCGGCAATCCGAAGGATCCCGTGGCGGACGGCCTGACCGTGCGCACGCCGGAATCGCTGAAGGCCGAGTTCGACGCCGTCGTCATGACGGGCGGTTCGGAAACGCCGCGCGACCTGCCGGTGCCGGGCCGCGAGCTGTCGGGCGTGTACTACGCCATGGACTTCCTGCGCCAGCAGAACAAGGCCGTGGCGGGTGACCGTTTGACCGACCAGACGCTGGCCAAGGGCAAGCATGTGGTGGTGATTGGCGGTGGCGATACGGGTTCCGATTGCGTCGGCACCAGCAACCGCCATGGCGCCGCGTCCGTCACGCAATTTGAACTGATGCCCCAGCCGCCCGAATCCGAAAACAAGACCATGACGTGGCCGTACTGGCCGCTGAAGATGCGCACGTCGTCCTCGCACGAAGAGGGCTGCGAGCGTGACTGGTCCGTGACCACCAAGCTGCTCAAGGGCAGCAACGGCAAGGTCGAGAAGCTGGTCGGCGCGCGCGTCGAGTGGTTCAAGGACGACGCCACCGGCCAGATGAAGATGCGCGAAGTCGAAGGCTCGGAGTTCGAGATCAAGGCCGATCTGGTGCTGCTGGCCATGGGCTTCATGTCGCCGGTGCAGACCGTGCTGGACGCCTTCGGCGTGGATCGCGATGCGCGCGGCAACGTGCGCGCCAACACCGACGACTACCGCACCAACGTCGAGAAAGTCTTCGCGGCGGGCGACATGCGCCGTGGTCAATCGCTGGTGGTCTGGGCCATTCGCGAAGGCCGCCAGTGCGCGCGTTCGGTCGATGCCTACCTGATGGGCAGCAGCGAATTGCCGCGCTGATGCATCAGCGTTAGCCGCCCCTGCGCAGCGCAATGCGTTGCCTGGGCGCCCCCTCATCGCCGCCTTCGTGCTTCATGCATCAAGGCGGCGATGGCTTTTCAGGCGGGCGACATTATCGATTCCGTAAGATGCGCTGTTGATTGCTGTGCAGCGCTTGCGCACCATGGTTTCACCGTGTCATTGCGCACTACCGTGACCTTTCCCCTTCGCCATGCAGACCGATCCGTCTAGCCCTCCATCGTCATCGCCGCCTACGCTGCCGCAGATTTTCCTGGCGTTCTGCAAAGTGGGGCTGACGAGTTTTGGCGGAGGCCTGAGCGGCTGGATGATGCGCGAATTCGTGCAGCAGCGGCGCTGGCTGTCAGAGGCTGACTTTCTGTCGGGGTTGGCGCTGGCGCAATCGTTTCCTGGCGTCAACGTGGTGAACCTGGCGATCTGGATCGGCTTTCGTTTGCGCGGCGGCCACGGCGCATTGCTGGGCGGCCTGGGCATCACGGTGCCGCCGATGCTGGTGGCGATTGCGCTGGCCTCGCTGTTTGCCAGCATGGCGCAATCGCACGGCTTGCATGTGGCGATGGCCGGCGTGGCGGCGGCGGCCGTGGGCGTGTCCTTGCAGACCGGCTTGCGCGCGGCGCGGCGGGCCTTGCTGGGCTGGGTGCCGGCCGCTATCATGGGCGCGACCTTCCTCGCCATCTTCGTGCTGCGTCTGCCGCTGTTGTGGGTGGTGGGCGCGATGGCGCCGCTGTCGATCTTCATCGCCTACACGCGCATCCGCCGCCAGGAGCCGCGCGAATGAACCTGGCCACGCTGCATGACTTGTTCGCTGTCTTCACGCCCTTGTCGTTCCTGACGGTGGGTGGCGGGCAGAGCATTCTTCCGGACATCCATCGCCAGGCCGTGGACAGCTATGGCTGGATCAACGATGCGCAGTTCCTGGATTTCTTCGCGCTGTCGCGCATCACGCCTGGCCCGGCGTCTTTGCTGGTGACGCTGATCGGCTGGCAGGTGGGCGGTTGGGCGGGTGCGATTGCCGCGTCAATCGCGATCTTCTTGCCGTGCTCGCTATTGATCTATGCCTTGGCGCGCGTCTGGGCGAAGTATCGGCACGCGACCTGCATCCGCGCGATTGAAGCGGGGCTGGTGCCGGTGGCGGCCGGCATGATCCTGGCGTCTTCCTGCACGATCTTGCGCGCGGCAGAAGGCGGCGCGTGGGCATGGGCGGTGGCGGCGTTGTCGACGGCGGCACTCGTCTACACACGCGTGAGTCCCTTCATCATGCTGGGCCTGGGCGCGGGCATATTTCTGTTGGCGTTGGCGTAGACGGGGCTGCGTGCGCGATGCTGTTGCCGCATCACCACGTTCGCTTCGCGGTCTTTTCACGAATTGACACATATCAATCGGGCTTCTGGCCCGGTCTGAGAACCTGTCGACTCACCCTCATGGAAAGATCGGAGAAGAAAAATGTTTTCGCTGAACGGGCGTATCCGCGCCACCGCCATTGCCGGCCTGATCGCAGCCGGTGCATTCGCCGCTCCCGCGCACGCTCACGAAGCGGGCGACGTGCTGTTCCGGGTGGGCGTGACGCAGGTTCGTCCCGCGTCCAACAACGGCACGGTGCTCGACGGCAGCGTCAAGCTTGACGCGAACAACAACGTGCGCCCGAGCTTCACGCTGGGCTACATGGTGACGCGCAACATCGGTATCGAACTGCTTGGCGCATGGCCCTTCCAGCACGACGTCAGCGGCAGCGGCCTGGGCAAGATCGGCTCCAGCAAGCAGCTGCCGCCCACGCTCAGCCTGCAATGGCACATCCTGCCCGACAGCATGATCCAGCCGTACATCGGCGTGGGCATCAACTACACGCACTTCTTCGACACCAAGGCCGAAGGCGCGCTGAAGGGTTCGGACCTGAAGATGGGCGATTCCTGGGGCGTGGCGGCGCAACTGGGCGCCGACTTCAAGATCAATGAACGCTGGTTCATGAACGCCGATATCCGCTACATCGACATCAAGTCGAAGGTGAAGCTGAACGGTGAACACATCGGCACCGCGCGCATCGACCCGTGGGTGGCGACGCTGGGTGTGGGCTACCGCTTCTAAGGATTGCCCGGCGCCTGCAACTGCTGGCGCAAGGCTTGCAAGGCCGGCGTGTCGTCATCGGCACGCCACACCAGCTGCGTCTTGGCCGTGGCGAATGCGCCGGTCAAGGCGCTGACGCGCACGGCATGCTCGGCCCCCAACACGGCCAGCACCGAACGCGGCACGATAGCCACGCCCGAACCTGCGGCCACGCAGGCGACGATGGCGTGGTACGACGCAAACTCCATCACGCGGCCGGGCGCCACACCTTCGTGGTTCAGCCAGGATTCCAGAATGCGGCGGTAAGAGCAGCCCGCTGCGAACGCAATCACGCTGCGTTCGCTTAAATCGCGCGGGCCGGAGATGTCGCCCCAGGCTAGCGGCGAGATCAACGTCAACGTTTCGGTGAAGGCGTCCAGCGTGGCCAGGCCTTCAGCGGGAAACGGCTGGGCCACGAACGCGGCCTCGATTTCATAGTTGCGCACCTGCGCGGCCAGCGCGCCCGACGTGCCGGTGACCAATTCAATGCCCACCTGCGGCCACGCCGCGTGATAGGCCGCCAGGATCGGCGGCAGGCGCGCGGCGGCCGTGCTTTCCATCGTGCCGATGCGCAGCACGCCTTGCGGGGCGCCGTCACGGACGGCGGCCTGGGCCTCGTCCGACAGACGCAGCAGGCGATCAGCGTAGGACAGCAGCACGCGCCCCTGATCCGACAACACCAGCCTGCGGTTCTGGCGCCTGAATAACGGCGCGTCCAGCGAGGCTTCCAGTTGCTTCAAGCGCGTGGACACATTGGATTGCACGCGGTTCAGGTGCTGAGCAGCGCGCGCTACGCCGCCTTGATCGGCCACCGCCTTGAAGATTTGCAGCGCGTCGAGATCCAAGTTTCTCATTTCAAGAACCTATGTTCTTAATAATTCACTATTAAAGATATAAGTACAGCCGTAGAGTAGGCGCATGTCAACGCCTGCTTACCCTTCCGTGTCCGATCCTGCTTGCCTGGCCGACAACCGCGGCGCGGCCCGCCTGGCGTGGCCCGCTGCGCTGGCGCTGGCCGCTGCGATGGGCATCGGCCGCTTCGCATTCACGCCGATATGGCCGCTGATGGCGCAGGAAGGGGGGCTATCGCTGGCGCAGGGCGGCTGGATCGCGTCGGCCAATTACGCGGGTTATCTGCTGGGCGCGCTGGCCGCGGTGGCCTGGCCTGTGCGCCGCCTGCGGGCGCAGTTGGCGGTCAGCCTGCTTGCGGTGGCATTTCTGACGCTGGCGATGCCGCTGTTCCATCACGTGGCCCTCTGGTGTGCGCTTCGGCTGGCCGCGGGCTATGCCAGCGCCAGTGCGTTCATCTGCGTGGCCGCCTGGCGGCCCGTTCCGGTTGGGGACCCGCGCGAGGCGGGCGCATCGGCCGTGACCTACGCCGGCGTGGGCGCAGGCATTGCGCTGACCGGCCTGGCCTGTCTGGCGCTGATGGCGGGCGGTGTGGGCGAGGACGGCATGTGGCTGACGCTGGGAGCGCTGACGCTGGCGTTATCCGTCATCGCGTGGCCGCAAATGCGGGCAGCCGAGGCGCCTCGGGCCACGGCGGGAGCGACGCCCCTCCGTCCGGCGTCGTCCGCCGCTGCGTCGCAAGCGGTGGACAACGCGAACCCGGCAGGGGCAGGCGTCGCGAATGCCGCAGCGGCCGTTGTTCCGCCCGGCCAGCCGCGCCTGCCCCGCGCCGTCGGCCAACTGGCCGTGCACTACGGCGTATTCGGCGTCGGCTACATCATTCCGGCCACCTTCCTGCCCGCGATGGCCAAGGAAATCTTTCCCGACCCGGCAATCTTCGGCTGGGCCTGGCCGCTGTTCGGGCTGGCGGCGGCGGTGTCGTGCCTGCTGGTGCCCCGCCTGGCGCGGGCGCGCGACGAAAAGCGCGTCTGGCAGGGCGCGCAGGCGCTGATGGCGGTGGGCATGCTGACCGTGGCGTTGTGGCACCACATCGCCGCCATCATCGTGGCCGCGTTGCTGGTGGGCGGCACCTTCATGGTGATCACGCAGGCCGGGATCTTGACCGCGCGACGCACGGCGGGCGCGGCCGGCCCGCGCGCCGCCGCCGTCATGACGGCAGCCTTTGCCGCTGGGCAAATCCTCGGGCCGCTGCTGGCTTCCTACGCGGCGCACTGGGGCGCGAGCTTGCCGCAGGTGCTGGGCGCGGGCGCGGCGCTGCTGGCGCTTTCGGCGTGGCGTCTGGCAAAAGTCACGACAGAAGACAAACGTGCTGG
>CAJYKY010000010.1 GCA_913775005.1 uncultured Achromobacter sp. | reverse complement strand
GGACGCGGGCGTGGGTACCGCGTCCGACGCCGCCATCGCCATGGAACTGGGCTGCGACGCCGTGCTGATGAACACCGCCATCGCCGCCGCGCGCGACCCCGTCCTGATGGCCAGCGCCATGAAAAAGGGCGTGGAATCCGGCCGCGAGGCGTTCCTGGCCGGCCGCATGCCCAAGAAGCTGTACAGCGGCGCGCCCAGCTCGCCCACTGAAGGCCTGATTACCGGCGGCCCGGGCGCAGCGAAATGAGCTCGCGTCAACAGGACGGCAACGCCCGTCCCATTCCCAATGCGCTGACCATCGCCGGCGTGGACCCGTCCGGCGGCGCAGGCATTCTGGCCGACGTCAAAGCCATGAGCGCGCTGGGGGCATATGGCTGCGCCATCATCGCGGCGCTGACGGCGCAGAACACCCAGGGCGTGACCGGCATCTCGCCGGTGCCGCCCGCGTTCGTGGGCTTGCAGATCGACACGCTGTTTTCGGATGTGCGCATCGACGCCGTCAAGATCGGCATGCTGGGGCAGCGTCCCGTCATTGAAGTGGTGGCCGAAAAGCTCGCCAAATGGACGCCCGCCCACGTGGTGCTGGACCCGGTCATGGTCGCCAAAAGCGGTGACCTGCTGCTGGAAAACGACGCCGTGGGCGCCATGCGCGAGGCGCTGCTGCCGCAATGCACGATGCTGACGCCCAATCTGCCCGAGGCCGGCGTCCTGCTGGAAGAGCGGCCGGTGGAAACCGTCAAGGAAATGCGCCGCGTGGCCGAGCGCCTGCGCAACAAGCTGGCGCATTCCGGCGAACGCTGGGTGCTGGTCAAGGGCGGGCATCTGCCCGGCAATGAAACCATCGACCTGCTGCATGACGGCGACCGCATGATTGAACTGCCCGGCCACCGCATTGAAACCGTCAACACGCACGGCACGGGCTGCACGCTGTCGGCCGCGCTGGCCGCCCTGCTGCCGCAAATCGGGGACGCGCCTGAAGCCGCCAAGCGCGCCAAGGCCTACCTGACCGAAGCCATCCGCCATGCCGAACGGTTGTCGGTGGGGTCCGGACACGGCCCCGTGCACCACTTCCACGGCTGGTGGTAGCCCACCAGCCCATTCCCGACCCTGAAACATCTACCGATTCGGCGCGCCGTCACAGGACGCTACGAATCGGTACAATGGTCGGCTGATTCCTCTGTTTTTTCCTGACCGTCATGAACGCATCGACCCTGCCCGACGTAGAACAAGCCCGCTTCAATATGGTGGAACAGCAGATCCGCCCGTGGGACGTCCTGGACGCCAACGTGCTGCAAGCGCTGTTCGATGTGCGCCGCGAACAATTTGTTCCGCCGGCCATGCGCGCCCTGGCTTTTTCCGATCTGGAACTGCCGCTGGAAATCAACGCGGTCAACACCCGCCAAACCATGCTCGCCCCCAAGGTCGAAGCCCGTCTGGCGCAAGAACTGCAACTGACCAAATCCGACTGCGTGCTGGAAATCGGCACCGGTTCCGGCTACCAGGCCGCGCTGCTCGGCTACCTGGCCCAGCAAGTGACCTCGGTGGAAATCGACAGCCGTCTGGTGACGTTCGCGCAGCAAAACCTGCAAATGAACAACGTCACCAACGTCAAGGTTGAAACCGGCGACGCCCGCAATGGCTGGGGCTCCACCGAATACGACGCCATCCTGGTGACGGGTTCGGTTCCGGTTGTGCCGGATGCACTGAAGTACCAGCTGCGCGTGGGCGGCCGTCTGGTTGTCATCGTGGGCCAGGCGCCCGTCATGACGGCCTGTCGCATCACCCGCACCACCGCGGCCAGTTTCGAAACGGTGAACCTGTTCGAAACCGTGATCAAGCCGCTGCGCGGCGCCACGGTGTCGCAATTCAAGTTCTAACTCCCTAGTTTGCCGCGCTGCGTTGGCCCCTTGCCGGGGCCGACGCGTTTTTCAGGGCGGCCCGGCGTATCGTTGAACCCATCATGCGCGTCCGATTGCTTACGGCTTTACTGGTTTTTACCGCTGCCGCAAGCGTCGGCCCGTCGCCTGCGTCTGCGCAGAACCTGATCCAGGTCTGGCAGGCCGCGCTCGGTAACGACCCCACCTACGCCGCCGCCCGCGCCAACTACCGCGCGGGTCTTGAAAAAGAGCCGCAGGCGCGCGCCCTGCTGCTGCCGCTGATCTCCGCCGAAGCCGGCGGCGCCTACCAGGAAACCCGCAGCACGCGCGGCCTGGGCGTGGCTTATAGCGGCGGACGCGGCGTGTGGGATCTGGCGTTGACCCAGCCCTTGTTCGACTGGGGCCGCTGGCAGAACTACGAACAATCCAAGCTGATCGTCGCCGACGTCGAAGTGCAATTGCAGCAGTCTTATCAAGACCTGCTGCTGCGCGTGGCCGACGCGTACTTCAACGTGCTGTACGCGCAAGACACGCTGACCGCCACCGAGGCCGAAAAGGCCGCCGTAGCCGGGCAGCTGGAGTCGGCCAAGCGCAATTTCGAGCTGGGCAACTCGACCGTCACCGACACCTATGAAGCGCAGTCGCGCTACGACCTGGTGGTGGCGCAAGAACTGCGGCTGCAAAACGATCTGGAAGTGCGCCGCGACGAACTGGCCAAGATCATCGGCGCCCCGCCCGGCGCGCTGGCCGAACTGCCCTACGGCGTGCAACTGCCGTCGCCACAGCCCGCCCGCGTGAACGACTGGAGCACCCAGGCCGAATCGTCCAGCCTGGAAGTGTTGCGCGCGCAACTCTCGACCCGCATCGCCGGCCGCGAAATCCAGATTGCCAAGAGCGGGCACTACCCCACGCTGAACCTGCGCGCCACCAGCGGCAGCGCCAGCGACGCCATCATGCGCAACGCGGCGCCCGGCAAGCCCATCGACAACACGATTGGCGTGGTGCTGTCCATACCGCTGTATTCGGGCGGCGGCGTATCGTCGCAGGTAACCGAAAAGGTGCAGCTCGAACAGAAGGCCCGCTACGACTACGAAACCACGCGCCGCCAGGCCGTGCAGGCGGCCCGCCAGTACTACACCGGCGTCACCAGCGGGCTGGCCCGCATCCAGGCGCTGGAAGCGGGCGAAAAGTCCAGCCGTGCCGCCGTTGAGGCCAACCGCACCGGGTATGAAGTGGGCGTGCGCATCAACCTGGATGTGCTCAACGCCCAGCAGCAGCTGTACGCCACGCAGCGCGATCTGGCGCTGGCGCGTTACAGCACGGTGTTGTCCGGCCTGCGTCTGAAAGCCGTGAGCGGCATCCTGGCCGAAACGGATCTGGAATCGATCAACCGCTTATTGCGAGATCCGAGCTGATTGGCGTTTGAGGGTCCCAACATAAAAAAAGCGGCCATCAGGCCGCTTTTTCATGCGCCGCGATCAGGCGACACAGACAAGGTTTCCGCTCAATGACCCTGGATCTTCTTGACCAGCGCGGTGGTGGACCGCTCGAACTCGAACGGAATCGCCACAGCCTTGCCGCCCCAGCTTTTCACCAGCGCGGTTTCAGGCAGTTTTTCCATGTCGTAATCCCCGCCCTTGACGATCAGGTCAGGCTTGAGCTCGCCAATCAGCGCCTCGGGCGTGTCTTCATGAAACGAGGTCACGACGGTGACAAAGCCCAGCGCGGCCAGCAAGGCCGCGCGGTCTTCCATCCGGTTCAGCGGACGCTCAGCGCCTTTGCCCAGCCGGCGCACCGACTCATCCGTATTCACCGCCACCACCAGCGTGGCGCCCAGCTGGGCCGCCTGGTCCAGATAGGTAGCATGCCCGCGATGCAGGATGTCGAAGACGCCGTTGGTGAACACCAGCGGCCGCGGCAGGCGGCCAGCGGCGACGGCAGCGACGAGATCGTCGCGGGAAAGGACCTTGGATTCGAAACGGGCGGCGGACATGCCGGGATTATCCTCGAAAATCAGGCGCCGCCCAGGATGATCTGCTTTTCCTTGGGAACGACCAGCGCCGTCATTTCCTTGCGGTAACGGTTCAGGTCCTTCACCGTTTCAAAGCTGCGATCCATCAGCTTGGACAGGATGTGCAGGATGCGCGAGGCGACCTTCTGTTCCCAGACGCCGTCAAAGCGGATCTGCGTGTCCAGCCAGTGCTCGAGCCAGCCCGGCTCCGGCAGGCGCGACTGCACGGTGTCGTTGGGGAACAAGTCCTTATTGACGTGCAGGTTGGTGGGGTGCAGGGCTTGCTGCGTGCGGCCGGCCGAGGCCATCAGCACGCCGATCTTGGAGAACGCCAGGCGAGCCTGCTCGCTGGTGTCTTGCCCACGGTCATGCAGCGCGCGGCGCATGTATTGCAGGTAGGCGCCAGCGTGACGGGCCTCATCCTGAGCCACCGTCTTGTAGATGGCCTTGATGACGGGTTCCGTATGCCATTCGGCCGCGCGGCGGTACCAATGGTTCAGGCGGACTTCACCGCAAAAATGCAGCATCAGCGTTTCAAGTTCCGGCGCGGCGTCGAATTCGAAGCGCACGTTGTGCAGCTCTTCTTCGGTCGGAACCAGGTCCGGGCAGAAGCGGCGCAGGTATTCGATCAGCACGAGCGAGTGCTTTTGCTCTTCAAAGAACCACACCGACATGAAGGCGCAGAAATCGCTGTCGCCGCGGTTATCACGCAGGAACATTTCCGTGGCCGGCAACGCCGCCCATTCGGTAATGGCGTTCATCTTGATGGTTTGCGCCTGCTCGTCCGAGAGCTTGCTGCGATCGAAATCCCCCCAGGGAATGTCATGCGCCATATTCCAGCGCACAGCTTCCATGGTTTTGAAGAGTTCAGGATAAAGCATGGATTTGCCCTTGTATTCGTCCCGCGTGCGGGGCGATAGAAATTAATGAATGGCGCGCGCGTCTTTTCGGCGTGACGCTGCATTCATCCACCGCAGCGCTATTTTTCGCCGTTTCCCGCGAAGCTATGATGACCGTTTCATGAATGAAACATGACAGAGTCCGTCTAGATCATCGCGCCGCCTACCGGGTCAAGGCCCATATTGCGACCCCGATCGCAAGAGCCAGCACCCCAACCAGCGCTGCAATCAGCCGGTTGTTCTGTTCCTGGGCGCGCCGAAGATGAATCATCTCCGCCAGCAGCGCAGGCGAGACATTCGGACGGCTCAGGTGGTCATGGACCAGCCTGGGCAAAGCGGGCAGCATTTGCGACCACTGCACGGCTTCTTTTTCCAGGCTTTGACGCAGCCCCGTGAATCCGACTCGCTGACGCATCCAGCGTTCCAGATAGGGCTTGGCGGTTTTCCAGAGATCCAGGTTGGGATCGAGCTGACGGCCCAATCCCTCGACGTTCAACAACGTCTTTTGCAGCAGCACCAACTGCGGCTGGATCTCAACGTTGAACCGGCGCGAGGTCTGGAACAGGCGCAGCAGCACCTGACCCAGTGATATCTCAGACAACGGCCGGTCAAAGTACGGTTCGCAGACGGCGCGCACGGCGCCTTCCAGTTCTTCCTCGCGCGTATCAGGCGGCACCCAGCCCGATTCAATGTGCAGCTGCGCCACGCGGCGGTAGTCGCGGTGGAAGAAGGCCAGGAAATTCTGCGCCAGATAGTTTTTGTCGAATTCGGACAGCGACCCGACGATGCCGAAGTCCAGCGCGATGTAGCTGCCCAGCGTGTCGGGGCGATCCGACACGTAGATGTTGCCCGGGTGCATGTCGGCGTGGAAGAAGCCGTCGGTAAATACCTGCGTGAAGAAGATCTCGACGCCCGTGCGCGCCAGCGTCGGGATGTCGATGCCCGCCTCGCGCATGCGCTCTACCTGCCCCACCGGCATGCCGTACATCCGCTGCATGGTGAACACGGTGGACGCGGTGTATTCCCAGATGACTTCGGGCACGATCAGCATGTCGCCCCGGCCAGATTCCGGGCCGAAGTTGCGGCGCAGCTGGCTGCAATTGGACGCTTCGCGCACCAGGTCCAGCTCGTCGTGC
>CAJYKY010000009.1 GCA_913775005.1 uncultured Achromobacter sp. | reverse complement strand
CGGCGCTTTCGTCGCTAATGTCGTTGTCCGCCGCGAACGACATGGCGCCCGGGTGGAAAGCGGTGATCTGGTTATCGTCCAGGTCGGTCGTGATGAAGCACTGCGCGGTGAACGTGTCGGGAATGACCTTCACGCGGCGGGTGTCGATACCCAGGCCCGACAGGCGTTCCATGTATTCGCCCGCGTCTT
Source organism: uncultured Achromobacter sp. (assembly GCA_913775005.1). GTDB lineage: Bacteria > Pseudomonadota > Gammaproteobacteria > Burkholderiales > Burkholderiaceae_B > Achromobacter. Next base: position 7,692 of record CAJYKY010000009.1, on the reverse strand, counting down.
CGCCCACGGTGGCCACCGGCACGGGCGCGCCGCCCAGCAGGTTCATGTTGTAGGCAATGTTGCCCGAGCAGCCGCCGTATTCCTTGCGCATGCTGGGCACCAGGAAGGACACGCTCAGCGATTGGATGCGATCAGCAAGAATGTGCTCTTTGAAGCGGCCTTCGAACACCGCGATGGTGTCGAACGCCATCGAGCCGCAAACCAGAACAGGGGTCGCCATGCTTGTCATCCTTTAGGGAAAGAACTTATCGAGTTGGTACCCATTGACTTGCACACCGGTGACTTCAATGGGTACGGAAATCTTGAGCTCGCCGGCGGGGCCGAAGGGGCCGCGCAGTTGCTCGGGAGTCAGGTAATTTTCGGGCATCAACACTTTGCGCACGACCACCGTGTCCGACAGGTCGGTCAGGTCCAGCACCAGCGCCGGCCAGTGCTGCGGCTTGTCGTAGCGGTTGCGCAGCACAAGGTTGAGCACGAGGCGGCTGCGGCCGTCGTCGATGGCGGCAGCGCCCGTGGGCGGCTGCAATGATGAGGAAGAAATTGCAATGCGCTCCAGGCGGCGGGCATAGCCCACCGTGCAATCCAGCGGCTTGCAGACCGTTTCCAGCACTGGCCGCAAGACCGGGACCGAGTTGGCGATGTCGGTGCGATAGACGAACACCAGTTGCAGGCCCAGCGCGATCAGGCCGATGAGGCAGGCGTAGCCCCACACCTTGCGGAACAGGCCGCGGCGTTCCTGGCGGTCTTGATCCAGGAACTCGGGCGGCGCGCGGCCGACGTCGGTGGCGCTGGAATAGCGCGTGCGCGTGTCGCCCAGCACGGGTTCGCGGACGTCGCCGGGAGTATCGTCGTCGGCGTCTTGGCGGTCGTCGTAGTGGTCGATGCGCAGGTGATGGCCCCGGTCGTCGTCGGGGTCGTGGCGGTCATCGTGGTCGTCGATGTCGTCACGGTCATCGCGGTTGCGTCGGTTGTCGTGATCGTCCTGGCTATAGATGCCGTGGCGATCGTCGCGGTCGCTCGCGCTATCTGGATCTTCGCGATGACGACGGCGCGCGTCCCAGTCGATGACGGGTTCGTTGTCGTCTTCGAGGGCATCGCCGGCGTAGGGGTCTTTCGCGTACGGCTCTTTGGCGTAGGGCTCTTTGGCGTACGGTTCCTGGACGCGGGGCGCGAAAACCGGTTCGTGTCGAGCAGGAATCGCGCGGTAGCCGGGGTCATCCTGCATCGCATTGCTGTCGTTTTCATCGTCATCGCCGTCAACGTCTTCGGGCAAATCCGACTCGGACGCATGACGTTGCCGAATCGCGTCGCGGCCGCGCAAGACGGCAGGCGGCGATGCAGGAGCAGCGGGCGCTGAAACGGGCGCCGCAGCGGATTCATACCGCAGGGGCGGCACCGGCGCAGCAACGGGTTCGTCCTCCCACGGCGGCGTCTCACGCGGCGGGGCAGCAGGCCGCGACAGTGGCGGCGCGGGGATGACAGGAGCAGCGGGCATTGGTGCTACGGGGGCCGCAGGCGGCGGCACCACGGGAGCCACCGGCATCGGCGCCGCCGGCACTGGCACCGACGATTCCGCTGCCACCGGCGTTGCCAGTACTGGCGCGGACTGCGCCGTCACGGTGGGCACGACGGGCGTTGCGATGGACGCGGGCGGTGTCGTCACGGGCGCACCCGGCTCGGGGAGCAGGCAGGCGCGGCCGTCGAAGACGGTGGCGCACGCGCCGCAGCGCACGAGGCCGTTGCGGACCCGGAGCTGGTCAGGCACCACCTTGAACGAGGTGCCGCACTGCGGGCAGCGGGTGGTCAGAGCCATGTGTTGCGATCCTGCCGACGCCGTGCTCAGGCTTTCTGGCCGTGCAGGCAGACCCAGCCGTCACGTGCTCGCCAGACCGACATGGCCATCCACGGCGCATAGGCGGCGGCCACTTCCTCGGCCTGACGCTCCAGCACGCCGGACAGCACCAGATGCCCGCCCGCCGCCACGCGGCCGGCCAGCATCGGCGCCAGCACCTTCAGCGGGTTGGACAGAATGTTGGCGACAACGACCTCGAACGTGCCATCGGCCAGCCCGTCGGGCAGCATGGCTTGCAGTTCCACGCGATTGACCTCGGCGTTATAGACGGTGCTTTGCACAGCCTGCGCGTCGATGTCCACGGCTTGCGTCGGCCCTGCTCCCAGCTTGCGGGCAGCAATGGCCAGGATGCCCGAACCGCAGCCGTAATCCAGCAACGTCGCGCCCTTGGGCATGTCGGCTTCGAGCCAGGCCAGGCAAAGATGCGTCGTCGGGTGGCTGCCGGTGCCGAACGCCAGGCCCGGGTCCAGTTCGATATGGATCGCGCCATCTTCGGCGGCGGCCGGGTCCAGACCCGGCACGTCGGGATTGTCGCGGTGCCAGCTGGGCACGATCCACAAGCGCTCGGCAATGTGGATGGGGCCAAACTGCGATTGCGTCAGGCGCACCCAATCGGCGTCCGGCACATCGCGCAGGCTCCAGCCGGTAAACACCGCCGGGTCCAGTTCGCCGGCCGCGGCGGCTTCTTCCATGATCTGCGCGGGGTCGGCGCCATCAGGCAGCAGGGCCACGACGCGGTTGCGGTCCCAGGCCTGCACGTCGGGCTCGGTGCCCGGCTCGCCAAACAACGGACGCTCGTCATCGGTGCCGAAGTCGGCGTCTTCTACGGACACGGACAACACGCCCGCTTCCAGCAGCGCGTCCGACAAGGCTTCGGCCTGCGCCTCTAGGCAATGGAGCACGAGTTCACGCATGATTATTCTTCCATCTGGTCATCGGGCCGCGGCGCATGCCGCGGCCCGATGACCGTAAACACATTAAGCAAAAAGGGGCCGCGAGGCCCCCTGGTAGTCGGTCAGGGACGCTGAGCCAACTTGTTTTCCAGATAGTGGATGCTGGTGCCGCCTTCGATGAAGCGCGCGTCTTGCAGCAGCTCGCGGTGCAGCGGGATGTTGGTGGAAATGCCTTCCACCACCATTTCCGACAGCGCGATGCGCATGCGGGCCAGCGCCTGGTCACGCGTGTCGCCATACGTGATGACCTTGGCGATCATCGAATCGTAGTTCGGCGGCACGAAGTAGCCGTTGTACGCATGCGAATCGATGCGCACGCCCGGACCACCCGGCGTATGCCAGTTGGTGATACGGCCGGGGCTGGGCACAAAGCGGAACGGATCTTCAGCGTTGATGCGGCATTCAATGGCATGGCCCTTGAACTGCACATCGCGCTGACGCAGCGTGAACTTCTCGCCAGCTGCCACCAGGATCTGTTGCTGAACCAGGTCGATGCCGGTGATGAGTTCGGTGACCGGGTGTTCGACCTGGATGCGGGTGTTCATTTCAATGAAATAGAACTCGCCGTTTTCATACAGGAATTCGAACGTGCCGGCGCCGCGATAACCCATCTTGCGGCAGGCGTCGGCGCAACGGTCGCCAATGCGTTCGATCGCGCGGCGGGGAATGCCCGGCGCCGGCGCTTCTTCGATCACTTTCTGGTGACGGCGCTGCATCGAGCAATCGCGCTCGCCAAGCCAGACGGCATTGCGGCCGCCATCGGCCAGCACCTGGATTTCCACATGGCGAGGGTTCTCAAGGAACTTCTCCATATAGACTTCCGGGTTGTTGAACGCGGCGCCCGCTTCCGAACGCGTCATGGTGACGGCGTTCAGCAGCGCGGCCTCGGTGTACACCACGCGCATGCCCCGGCCACCGCCGCCGCCTGCTGCCTTGATAATGACCGGGTAGCCCACTTCGCGCGCAATGCGCACGATTTCCTGCGGATCTTCGGGCAATGCGCCCTCGGAACCCGGCACCACCGGCACGCCGGCTTCGATCATGGCGCGCTTGGCGCTGACCTTGTCGCCCATCAGGCGAATCGTGTCGGGGCGCGGGCCGATGAAGACGAAGCCGCTCTTTTCGACGCGATCGGCAAAGTCGGCATTTTCGGACAAGAACCCGTAACCCGGGTGGATTGCCTCGGAATCCGTGACTTCGGCCGCCGAAATGATGGCGGGCATGTTCAGGTAGCTGTCTCGCGACGGCGCCGGCCCGATGCACACGGATTCATCGGCCAGGCGCACGTACTTGGCTTCGCGGTCAGCCTCGGAGTGCACGACCACGGTTTTGATGCCCAGCTCACGGCAAGCGCGCTGAATGCGCAGGGCGATTTCGCCCCGATTGGCGATCAGGATTTTTTCGAACATTTCAGCTATCAGCCAATGACGAACAGGGGTTGACCGTACTCGACGGGCTCACCGTTTTCGACCAGGATTTCTTTGATAACGCCGGACTTGTCGGCTTCGATTTCATTGAGCAGCTTCATGGCTTCAATGATGCACAGCGGATCGCCTTCCTTGACGGTGGCGCCCACGTCGATGAACGGCGCTGCGCCAGGGTTCGGCGAACGGTAGAACGTGCCGACCATCGGCGCCTTCACGACATGGCCCTGGATGACCGGGGCGGCTTCGGCAGCAGGCGCGGCCGGGGCGGCGGCCTGGGCGACCGGGGCGGCAGGCACGCCGGCTTCGGGCTGGTGGTAGGCCACCGGCTGCAACGTCTGCGAGAACTTGACGATGCGTACCTTGCCTTCGCCTTCGGTGATTTCGAGCTCGGCGATGCCCGATTCAGCCACCAGGTCGATCAGGGTTTTGAGTTTTCGAAGGTCCATAGAAGCTGCTTCCCGAGATAGTGTCGACGGCGTCCGTAGCGATGGGCGCGCGCCGTATAAGATGTAAAAGCGATGAGTTGGTGCGAGATCAGTGCCGCACTGCGTAGCGCAAAGCCGCCTCGTAGCCGTCCGCGCCGAGGCCGCTGATAAGGCCTATCGCCAAATCGGACAGATAAGAGTGATGCCTGAAGGGCTCTCGCTTATACAGATTGGACAAATGTACTTCAATAAATGGGATCGCGACCCCAGCCAGCGCATCGCGAATTGCGACGCTGGTGTGCGTATAAGCCGCCGCGTTGATGATGATGAAGTCTGTGCCGTCTTGCCGGGCCGCCTGAATGCGGTCAACCAGCGCGCCTTCGTGATTGCCTTGCCAAGCAGTCAGCTTGGCGCCCAGTTCCCCTGCAAGCAGCTCCAGGCGCTCATTGATCTGGGGCAGCGTCAAACTGCCATAGATATGAGGTTCCCGGGTGCCTAGCAGGTTCAGATTCGGGCCATGCAATACCAGTATGTTTTGCGCCATGCGCTTGCCAATTTGTGGATTGCCAACGGTGGAATTGCTGGCAAAACAGCCGATAAACCAGCTTTTTACGCCAATTCCTATTATTTGTCCAACAGACTTACGCCTTCAAGCCCGAAAGCGTTTGATCCAGATCGTCTGGCTGAATTTCACCCAGTATCTTCCGGTTAATTCCGCCATCAGCATTGAAAACGATCGTAAAAGGCAGGCCACCGCTGGGGTTGCCCAGCTTGCGCAGCGTGTCGATCGCGCCAGCGCCTATCACCCAGAGCGGGTAGGAAACTTGCACTTTCTCGACAAATTTTTGCATGTTCGCTGCGGAATCGACGCCGATACCGACAAAGCGCACATGCGGGTATTTTTTCTGCAAGGCGTCCAGTTCGGGCATTTCCTTGACGCACGGCGCGCACCAGGTTGCCCAGAAATTGACCACCATCGGCTGCCCTTTGAAACCGGCCAGCGAATGCGTGGCGCCATTCAAGTCAGGCATCTGCAACTGCATCAGCGCGGGGATGGGATCGCCCGCGACGGCGGGCGTTGCCGCGTTCTGGGACTTGCGCCCCATCAGGGTGTAGCCGCCCGCAACCGTGGCGGCGATGGCCACGCCGGCGGAAAGAAGTAGACGTCGATTCATGGCGCGATCATAACCGCTGCCGCCGGTTTTCGCCGCAAGCGGCCACGCCCCGCCAATGCCTCCGGGGCCAGCGAGGCCGGCGCCGCTATATATACAATGCACGACAGGAGAGTTTTCAATGCACCTGCACATTCTTGGCATCTGCGGTACGTTCATGGGCGGCTTGGCGCTGATCGCGCGGGCGGCCGGCCACAAGGTCACTGGTTGCGACGCGGGCGTGTACCCGCCGATGAGCACGCAATTGTCCGAACAGGGCATCGAGCTGATCGAAGGTTTCGGCGTTGACCAGATGGCGCTCAAGCCCGATCTGTACGTCATCGGCAACGTCGTCAGCCGGGGCAATCCGCTGATGGAAGCCATTCTGGAGTCGGGCGCACGCTATGTGTCTGGCCCGCAATGGCTGGGCGACAACGTCCTGCCCGGCCAACATGTGCTGGCGGTGGCCGGCACGCACGGCAAGACCACCACCAGTTCGATGCTGGCGTGGATTCTGGAAGCCGCGGGGCTGAAGCCCAACTTCCTGATTGGCGGCGTCGCGCAGGACTTGCACGTATCGGCCCGCTATGACCCGGCCCAGCGCCCCTTCGTGATCGAAGCCGACGAATACGACACGGCGTTTTTCGACAAGCGCTCGAAGTTCGTCCATTACCGGCCGCGCACCGCCATCCTGAACAACCTGGAATACGACCACGCCGACATCTTCCCGGATCTGGCTGCCATCGAGACCCAATTCCACCATCTTGTGCGCACCATTCCCGGCTCGGGCCGCATCGTGCGCCCCGCCACGTCTGACGCGCTGGATCGCGTGCTGGCGCGCGGTTGCTGGTCGGAAGCCGTCACGTTCGGCCCGGAAGGCGCCTGGCAGGCCTCTGCCCCCGATGACGCCGGCGCATTTGAAGTCCTGCGCGACGGTCAATCAATGGGCACGGTGCGCTGGTCACTGACGGGCGAGCACAACCGCATGAACGCGCTGGCCGCGTTGGCGGCGGCGGAACACATTGGCGTGCAGGCGGCCGACGGCATCGCTGCATTGACGCGCTTTGCCGGCGTCAAGCGCCGCATGGAGCTGCGCGGCACGGTCAACGGCGTCAAGGTCTATGACGATTTCGCGCACCACCCGACCGCCATCGCCACCACGCTGGAAGGCCTGCGCCGCCAAGTCGGCTCGGCGCGCATTCTGGCTGTGCTGGAACCGCGTTCGAACACCATGAAGCTGGGCACCATGGCTGCGCGCCTGCCCGACGCGCTGGCCGATGCGGACCTCGTGTTCTGCTTTGGCGCACACAGCGGCAAGCACGCGCTGGGCTGGAATCCGGCTGAAGTGCTGGCGCCGCTGGGTGATCGTGCGTCTAGCTACGATGACATCGGCGCATTGGTTGATGCCGTCAGCGCCGCCGCGCGCCCCGGTGATCAGGTGCTGGTCATGAGCAACGGCGGGTTTGGCGGCATCCACGGCAAGCTGCTGGATGCCCTTCAGGCTCGCGGCTGAGCGCCAGCCCCCTACCCTGGACGAGCACCTCATGATTCTCTACCTGCACGGCTTCCGGTCCTCGCCCACCTCCTTCAAAGCCCGCGTGATGGCCGAAGCCATGGCGCGGCGGGGCCTGGCCGATGCCTGGCAATCCCCGCAGCTGCCCGCCAGCCCCCGGCAGGCCTTCGACCTGGCCATGGACATCGCGCGCCAACAGTTGGCCAAGGCGGACAGCCCCCGGGCGTTGACCGTGGTCGGCTCGTCATTGGGCGGTTTCTACGCCTTGTGGCTGGCCGAGCAACTGGGCTGCAAGGCCGTGCTGCTGAACCCGGCCGTGAACGCCGCGCGCGACCTGGCGACCCAGGTGGGCGAACACCACATGTATCATT
>CAJYKY010000008.1 GCA_913775005.1 uncultured Achromobacter sp. | reverse complement strand
GAAGGCCTGTACGTGCCGCTGGGCCAGATGTCCGTGCCCACCGTCTACTCGACCAAGCTTTCGGGCCTGGTGCACGCACCGGTGTTCGCGTTCTGGAACGTCAAAAAAGCGCCGTAAAGGCGCAAGCAGTTCAGGGGGAAATACATGCTGGCATTTGTCTCACGCCGGCTCCTCGCGACCATCCCCGTTCTGGTGATGGTCGCGGTGGTGGTCTTCGCGATATTGCGTTTCAGCCCGGGTGACCCGGCCATCATCATGGCGGGCGATGGCGCCACGCCCGAACGTATCGTGCAGATACGCCAGACGATGGGCCTGGACCAACCGGTCATCAAACAGTTCTTCATCTGGGGCGGCAAGCTGCTGCAAGGCGATCTGGGCACGTCCTTGATGTCCGGCGTGCCGGTCACCAAGCTGATTGCGCAGCGCCTGGAACCGTCGATGAGCCTGGCGGTGCTGACCTTGCTGTTCACGCTCGTTGTCGCCATTCCGCTGGGCATCCTGGCGGCGTGGCGGCAAGGCAAGCTGCTCGATCGCGCCGTGATGGGGTTTTCGGTGCTGGGTTTTTCAGTGCCGGTCTTCGTGACGGGGTATCTGCTGATCTGGCTGTTCGCCATCAAGCTTGGGTGGTTCAACGTGCAAGGGTATGTGCCGCTGGACAAGGGCTTCTGGCCCTATCTGCACCGGCTTATCCTGCCGTCGCTCGCCTTGTCCACCGTGTACGTGGCGTTGATCGCGCGCATCACGCGCACCAGCGTCATCGAAGTCATGGGCGAAGATTTCATCCGCACAGCCCGCTCAAAGGGCCTGGGTGAAACCGGCGTGTTGCTGGGCCATGCGCTGCGCAACGCCGCCGTGCCGATTGCCACCGTGGTGGGCCTGGGCATCGCGCTGTTGATCAGCGGTGTCGTCGTGACCGAATCGGTGTTCAACATCCCTGGCCTTGGCCGCTTGGTGGTGGAAGCCGTGCTGGCACGCGATTACCCCGTCATCCAAGGGCTGACGCTGTTCTTCGCGTTCGTCTACGTGTTCATCAATCTGGTTGTCGATTGCGCCTACACGGTGTTCGACCCGCGCATCCGCTACTAGGGAAGAGCCATGCACACGCCAACCGATGCCGCCGCCGAAGCGGCCGCCGACCTCCCCGGAGGCGGCAACCCTCAAGTCACCGCCTGGCGGCAAGTGCGCCAGGGCCTGAAAAGCTGGCCGGTCATGCTGGCGCTGGTGGTGCTGCTTACCATCGTCGCCATCGCCGTGTTCGCGCCGCTGTTAGGCACGGTCGACCCGACCCTCATCAACCCCGGTTCTCGGCTCAAGCAGCCGTTCACCGAGTATCTGTTCGGCACTGACGCCTTTGGCCGCGATGTGTGGTCGCGCGTGGCCTATGGCGCGCGCATCTCGCTGATCGCCGGCCTGGGCGCGGCGGTGGTCAGCGTGACGATCGGACTGGTCATCGGCGTCATTGCCGGCTGGTTCCGCTCGCTGGACGGCCTGATCATGCGCACCATGGACGCCATCATGGCGATCCCCGGCATTCTGCTGGCGATTGCGCTGGTGTCCGTCACCGGTGCCAGTATCACGACTGTGCTGGTCGCCATCACCATCCCTGAAATTCCGCGGGTGGTGCGCCTGGTGCGCGGGCAGATCCTGACGGTGCGCGGCGAACCCTATGTGGAAGCGGCGCTGGCGCTGGGTACGCCGCTGCCGCTCTTGCTGTGGCGTCACATGGTGCCCAGCACCATTGCCCCGCTGACGGTGCAGGGCACGTACGTGTTCGCGTCCGCCATGCTGACCGAAGCCATCCTCAGCTTTCTGGGCGCGGGCATCCCGCCCGAGATCGCGTCGTGGGGCAACATCATGTCCGAAGGCCGCATGTACTTCCGGATGCTGCCTGGCCTGATTCTCTTCCCGGGGCTGTTCCTGTCGCTGACGGTGCTCAGCGTGAACATCCTGGGTGACGCCCTGCGCGATGCGCTGGACCCGAAAATGGTGCGCAGGATCTGATGCCGATGACCTACTCTCCTACTCCCCCTGCGGGCGACACGTCGTCCGCCATTTTGGCCATCCGCAACCTGTCGGTGGAAGTGGCCGGCGCCGGCAACCGCGTGGTGCGTAACCTGAGCCTGGACGTGCATGCCGGTGAAACGGTGTGCGTGGTTGGCGAATCGGGCTCCGGCAAGTCGGTCACGTCGCTGGCCGTGATGGGCTTGTTGCCGCCGGGCGTGCTGAGTATCAGCGCCGGTTCCATCCGCGTCGAAGGTGAAGACGTGGCCACGGCGTCGCAGCGCCGCTTGCGCGAAATGCGCGCCACCCGCATGGCCATGGTGTTTCAAGAGCCCATGACGGCGCTGAACCCCGTGCATACGGTGGGTAAGCAAGTGGACGAAGTGCTGCGCCTGCATCGCAAGAACATGAGCGCGGCCGAACGCCGCAGCAAGGTGCTGGACATGTTCCGGTCGGTGCACCTGCCCGATGTCGAACGCATCTTCGATGCCTATCCGCACCAGCTGTCGGGCGGACAGCGCCAGCGCATCGTCATTGCGATGGCGCTGATCCTTGAACCCAAGCTGCTGATCGCCGACGAACCCACCACCGCGCTGGACGTCACGACGCAAAAGCAGATCCTGGCGCTGATCAAGGAATTGCAGGTTCAGCACAAGACGGCCGTGCTGTTCATCACACACGACTTCGGCGTGGTGGCAGAAATCTCGGACCGCATCGTGGTGATGAACCGAGGTGACCTGATTGAAAGCGGCACGCGCAACGAGATCCTGGCCGAGCCCAAGCAGTCGTACACGCGACGTCTGGTGTCGTCCGTGCCCAGCCTGGTGCCGTTGCGGCGCGACGCACCCGAAGGCCAGCCGGTGCTGCACGTCAAAGGCCTGGGCCGCACGTACGGTGGCAAGAGCTCGCTATTTTCGCGCAAGGCCGCGCACAACGTGGTGGCCGCCGCCGACGTCAACCTGACGCTGCGCAAAGGAGAAATCCTGGGCATCGTCGGCGAATCCGGGTCGGGCAAATCCACGGTGGCGCGCTGCATCGTGCGGCTGATCGAACCTACCGCCGGCCACATGATGATGGGCGGCGAAGACCTCAGCACGCTGTCCGGCTCGGCGCTGCGCCCCGTGCGCCGCCGCATCCAGATCGTGTTCCAGGACCCATATCGCTCGCTGAACCCGCGCCGCACCGTGGGCGAATCCATCATCGAAGGCCTGCTGAACTTCGGCATGCCGCGCGAAGAAGCGCTGAAACGCGCTGGTGAAACGCTGACCGTGGTGGGCCTGAGCCCGGACGCCATGCGCCGCTATCCGCACCAGTTCTCGGGCGGCCAGCGCCAGCGCATCTGCATTGCACGCGCGCTGGTGATGGACCCGGAAATCCTGGTGGCCGATGAAGCCGTGTCGGCGCTGGACGTGTCGGTGCAGGCGCAGGTGCTTGAACTACTGGAACAGGTACGCCAGCGCACCGGCGTAGGCGTGCTGTTCATCACGCATGACCTGCGTGTGGCGGCGCAGATCTGCGACACCATCATGGTCATGCAGCGGGGCAAGGTGGTTGAAACCGGCTCTGCCGAAACCGTGCTGACCGAACCGCGCCACGAATATACGCGCGCCTTGATCGACGCCGCGCCGGGCCGCGATTGGGACTTCCGCAACTTCCGCCCCGTGTCCGCCACGCTGGCGCAAGGCCCGCTGCACGCACCGGCCTCCTGACGCCCGGCCTCTTTTCACATTGCCGACATTGCCCTCATCCGCATACGGGAACCCAGATGCCACAACCGCATGAATTGTCTGCCCAGGAATTGCTGCAAGCGTATCGCGACAAGACGCTGTCGCCCGTCGAAGCGACGCGCTCTGTGTTGGAACATATCGAACGCTGGGAGCCGCACCTGAAGGCCACCTACGCGCTGGATCCCGACGGCGCGCTGGCCATGGCGCGCGCCTCGGAAGCGCGCTGGATGAAAGGCGAGCCGCAGTCGGCGGGCGGCTACACGATGGACGGCGTGCCCGCCACCATCAAAGAAAACATCGCCACGCGCGGCACGCCCGTGCCGCTTGGCACCGCCGCCACCGACCTGACGCCCGCCGCCGCCGATGCGCCGCCCGCCGCTCGCATGCGCGAAGCGGGTGCCGTGCTGCTGGGCAAGACCACCATGCCGGACTACGGCATGCTGTCGTCCGGGCTGTCCAGCTTTCACGAATTGACGCGCAACCCCTGGGACCTGACCAAGAACCCTGGCGGCTCCAGCGCGGGCGCGGGTGCTGCCGCCGCAGCGGGCTATGGGCCGCTGCACATCGGCACCGACATCGGCGGTTCGGTGCGCCTGCCGGCCGCGTGGTGCGGCATCGCCACCTTGAAGCCCAGCCTGGGCCGCATTCCCATCGACCCGCCGTTCATGGGCCGCTGCGCCGGCCCCATGACGCGCACCATCACCGACGCCGCGCTGATGATGGGCGTGCTGTCGCAGCCCGACGCGCGCGACCACATGAGCCT
>CAJYKY010000007.1 GCA_913775005.1 uncultured Achromobacter sp. | reverse complement strand
GTGCCGGCCACCGCGCTGTTCCACGACGCGAAGGAACCCGCCGTCTGGATCGTCAAGCCCGACGCCAACACGCTGGAGCTGCGGCGCGTGCAGGTGCTGCGCTATGACGCGCGCACCGTCACGCTGTCTGGCGGTGTCAAGGCCGGCGAACGCGTGGTCTGGCAAGGCGTGCATACCGTGTCGGCAGGCGAACAGGTCCGGCCCGTGGCGCCGCTGCACCCCGAGGACTTTGCATCATGAGCGCCACGGATCAAGGTCCGGGCCAGCATCACGACGAAGGCAAGTTCAACCTGTCGGCCTGGGCGCTCCGGCACCAGCCGCTGGTGATCTTCATCATCACGTTGATCACGCTGTTCGGCGTGCTGTCGTATTCGAAGCTGGCGCAATCCGAAGACCCGCCCTTCACGTTCCGCGTCATGGTCATCAAGACCTTGTGGCCGGGCGCCACCGCGCAGCAGATGCAGGAGCAAGTCACCGACCGCATTGGCAAGAAGCTTCAGGAGACCGCCAACACGGACTTCCTGCGCAGCTATTCGCGGCCGGGCGAATCGCTGATCTTCTACACCATGAAAGATTCCGCGCCCGCCAGCACGGTGGCCGAGCAGTGGTATCAGGTGCGCAAGAAGGTGGGCGACATCCAGGCCACCTTGCCGCAAGGCGTGCAGGGGCCGTTCTTCAATGACGAATTCGGCGACGTCTACACCAACATCTACACCTTGCAGGGCGACGGCTTTTCGGCGGCGCAGCTGCATGACTACGCAGACTCGTTGCGCACGGTGCTGCTGCGCGTGCCGGGCGTGGCCAAGGTGGATTACTTTGCCGACCCGGCCGAACACATCTATGTCGAGATCTCGAACACGCAGCTGACCCGGCTGGGCGTGACGCCGCAGCAGATCGCGCAGGCGATCAACTCGCAGAACGCCGTAACCGGCGCCGGCACGCTGACCACCGCCGACGACCGCATCTTCGTGCGCCCCTCCGGGCAGTTTGAAAACAGCCGCGCACTGGCGGACACGCTGATCCGAGTGAACGGAAAGTCGATCCGGCTTGGGGATATCGCCACGATTCATCGCGGCTATGAAGACCCGCCGGTGGACCAGATGCGCGTGGGCGGCAAGCCGGTGCTGGGCATCGGCATCACGATGCAGCCGGGCCAGGACGTGGTGCGGCTGGGCAAGTCGCTGGGCACCACGTTCGAAAAGCTGAAGGCGCAACTGCCTGCCGGCCTGACGCTGACGGAAGTGTCCAGCATGCCGCAGGCGGTATCGCATTCGGTGGATGACTTCCTGCGGTCCGTGGCGGAAGCCGTGGCCATCGTGCTGATCGTCAGCCTGGTGTCGCTGGGCTTGCGCACGGGCATGGTGGTGGTGATTTCCATCCCCGTCGTGCTGGCGGTGACGGCGCTGTTCATGGACATGTTCGGCATCGGCCTGCACAAGGTCTCGCTAGGCACGCTGGTGCTGGCGTTGGGCTTGCTGGTAGACGACGCCATCATCGCCGTGGAAATGATGTCGGTGAAACTGGAACAGGGCTGGAGCCGCGCGCGCGCAGCCGCCTACGCCTACACCAGCACCGCCTTCCCCATGCTGACCGGCACGCTGGTCACCGTGGCAGGATTTCTGCCGATTGCGCTGGCCAAGTCCAGCACCGGTGAATACACGCGGTCGATCTTTCAGGTATCGGCCATTGCGCTGATCACGTCGTGGTTCGCCGCCGTGGTGCTGATTCCGCTGCTGGGCTATCGCCTGTTGCCCGAACGCAAGCGCGAAGCGCATCTGCCTGACGACCACGAGCACGACATCTACAACACCCGCTTCTACCAGCGCCTGCGCGGGTGGGTGGCCTGGTGCGTGGACCGCCGGTTTTGGGTGCTGGCGGGTACTGTGCTGATCTTCGTGGTGTCGATGGCAGGCTTCAAGCTGGTGCCGCAGCAATTCTTTCCCAGCTCGGATCGCACCGAACTGCTGGTGGATGTGCGCTTGCAGGAAGGCGCGTCGTTCGCCGCCACGCTGCGCCAGGTCGAACGCCTGGAAAAGGCGCTGGACGGCCGCCCCGAGATCGATCACTCCGTCAGCTTCGTCGGCACGGGCGCGCCGCGCTTCTATCTGCCGCTGGATCAGCAGCTGGCCACGCCCAACTTCGCGCAACTGGTCGTCACCACGCACTCGGTCGAAGACCGCGAGAAGCTCGCGCAATGGCTGGAACCCATGCTGCGCGACCAATTCCCGGCGGCGCGCACGCGCTTGTCGCGTTTGGAAAACGGCCCGCCCGTGGGCTATCAGGTGCAGTTCCGCGTCAGCGGCGACAAGATTCCGGACGTGCGCGCCGTGGCCGAGAAAGTCGCTGCGCAGGTGCGCGCGGACAAGCGCTCGGTGAATGTGCAGTTTGATTGGGACGAGCCGTCGGAGCGGTCGGTGCGCTTTGAGATCGACCAGCAAAAGGCGCGCGAGCTGGGCGTCAGTTCCAGCGATATCTCTGATTTTCTGGCGATGACGCTGTCGGGCTACACGGTGACGCAATACCGCGAACGCGACAAGCTAATCAACGTCAACCTGCGCGCGCCGCGCGATGAACGCGTCGACCCGGCCCGCCTGGCCACCATGGCGATGCCCACCGCCAACGGCCCCGTGCCGCTGGGCAGCCTGGGCCAGGTGCGCTACGACCTGGAATACGGCGTCATCTGGGAACGCGACCGCCAGCCCACCATCACCGTGCAGGCCGATGTGACCAGCGGCTCGCAAGGTATCGACGTGACCCACGCCATCGACAAAGAACTGAACAAGCTGCGCGCCGAACTGCCGGTGGGCTACCGCATTGAAGTGGGCGGCCCGGTGGAAGAAAGCGCCAAGGGGCAGTCGTCGATCAATGCGCAGATGCCGCTGATGGCGGTCGCCGTGCTGACATTGCTGATGGTGCAGCTGCAAAGCTTCGCCCGCGTGATGATGGTGGTGCTGACCGCGCCGCTGGGCCTGATCGGCGTGGTGGCGGCGCTGCTGCTGTTTGGCAAGCCGTTCGGCTTTGTGGCCATGCTGGGCGTCATTGCCATGTTCGGCATCATCATGCGCAACTCGGTGATTCTGGTGGACCAGATCGAGCAGGACATCCGGAACGGCCACAAGCGCGTGGATGCCATCGTGGGCGCCACGGCGCGGCGCTTCCGCCCCATCGTGCTGACGGCCGCCGCTGCCGTGCTGGCGCTGATCCCGCTGCTGCGCAGCAACTTCTTCGGGCCGATGGCCACCGCCTTGATGGGCGGCATCACCAGCGCCACGGTGCTGACGCTGTTCTTCCTGCCCGCCTTGTATGCCGCCTGGTTCCGCGTGCGCCATGACGAACGCGACGAACCCGAAGGCGTGCCGCCCGGCGCCAATGCCGGCGATACGCTGGAACGAGGAGCCTGACGATGAAAACGTTATTCGCTCGCAACGCCCCGCGCACTGCCGGCCAATCGCCCGCGCCACGCATCATGTTGCCCTTGGCGCTGCCATTGCTGCTGGTGCTGAGCGCATGCGCCTTCGCACCGGACGGCAGCGCGCCGCAGGTGGCCTCGCCCGCAAGCTACGGCGTGGAACCCACGCCATCTGCCAGCGCGGAAGCAGGCGGTGTTGCGCAACGCTTTGAACAAGGCGCCCGCCCGGTGCCGCAGTGGTGGAAGCGCTATAACTCCGACGCGCTCAACGCGCTGGTGGAAGAAGGCCTGGCCAACAGCCCCGACCTGGCGGCCGCCGAACGCAACCTGGCCGGTGCGCGCGAACAGCTGCGCGCGCAGGTCAATTCGTCGCTGTTGCCGTCGGTGGATGCGGGCGCCAAGGGCACGCGCAACCGCGCGCTGACCATGCCGAACCTGCCGCAGCCGACGGCGCTGTACAACGTCTTCACGGGGCAGATCCAGGCCACCTACGATCTGGATCTGTTCGGCGCGGCGCGCTTTGCGAACGCGTCGCTGGGCGCACAGGTGCAACAGCAGGCGTTCCAGCTGGAGTCCGCGCGGCGTTCATTGGCCGGCAATATCGTCACCGGCGCCATTACGTCGGCGTCGCTGGCCGAACGCGTGGCGCTGACGGAAAAGCAGGTCGTGCTGCTACGGCAGGTGGCGCGCGATACGCAGCGCCGCTACGAATTAGGATCCGCCTCGCAGAACGATGCGCTGGACTCGGACCAGGACGCCGCCACGCTGGAGGCATCGCTGCCCGGCCTGCGCGCGCAATGGCAGGCCACGCGCCATGCGCTGGCCGTGCTGCTGGGCCGCAGCCCCGATCAGGCACCGGACGATCTGGCGTTCAGCCAGCTTGCCGTGCCTGCCGCCGTGCCGGTGGTGGTGCCGTCTGAGTTGCTGGCCTCGCGCCCCGACATTCTTGTGGCGGGTGAAGTGGTGCAAGCCGCCGCGGCGGATGTCGGCGTGGCCACCGCGCAGCTGTTCCCCAGCCTGTCCTTGTCGGCCTCGATGGGCCAGGGCGGCTTCAGCTGGCCCGCCGCCGTCTCGGGCGCGGGCTCAATCTGGGCGATCGGCGCATCACTGACGCAGCCGATCTTCCACGGCGGCGCGCTGCTGGCGGAACGCCGCGCGGCGAAGGAACGCTATGAGGCGTCAGTGCTGCAATACAAACAGACCGTGCTGACAGCATTCAAAGACGTGGCCGACACCTTGGCGCGGCTGGATGCAGATGGCCAGGCTTTGGCGTCGGCCGAATCCTCACGCCGCGCGGCCGAGCAGTCCTATCGCAACACCGCCAGCCGCGTCCGGCTGGGCGCGCTGGCCCCGTACACGGCCTTCGCGGCCGAACAGCATTACGTGGCGGCGCGGCTGCGCGAACTGGAATACGCCAATGCCCGGCTGACCGAGACGGCGGCGCTGTTCCAGGCCATGGGGTCGCCGGCAAGCGCGCCGGAGGTGGTGGCGCAGCAGCGCTGACGGCACCCACAGGCTTCTGCGCATGAGTGCCGAAGCCCGCCCTGTCTTCAAAGGCTCCGCCGCTGATGCGCTGGAGCCTTTTTCATTCCGCCTGCCCATCGCTACTGGGTAAACCCTGAGCAATATTGGCGCCAAAATAAGCTAACATTTTTGTCATATTGGTTGCCCATTCCATAGCAAACCCCTCCGACTTTTTCTTCGCCTGCGCGGCACGCCGCCGCCTACTCGTCCATGACCCAGACCACACAATTTCCCTTCGTATCGGTTTCCGGCACGCCAGAAGCCCGCGGCCGCTCGTATGGCCAGCAAGCCGCCAGCCGCGTGCGCAAAAGCGCCGCCATGTATGGCCAGACGCTGGTCGAGCTGGGCTATGACGCCATGGCGCGCACGCAGCTCATCGCCCACTTTGCGCGCGAAATCGAAAACTTCGCGCCGCACTATCTGGAAGAGATGCGCGGCATTGCCGCCGGCGCCGACGTGCCGTTCGAAGACATCGTGATGGTGAACGCGCGCACCGAAGTCGTCGCCAAGGCCCGCGCCGAAAAGAAGAAGGCCGCTGAACTGGAACCCGGCGACGGCTGCACCGGCGCGCTGATCCTGCCCACGCGGTCGGCCAACGGCAACCTGATCCACGGCCAGAACTGGGACTGGCGCGCCGAATGCGCCGACACCGCCATCGTGCTGCGCGTGCGCAATGACAATGGCCCGGACATCCTGACCTTCGTCGAAGCCGGCGGCCTGGCGCGCAGCGGCTTGAATAGCGCGGGCGTGTCCATCACCGCCAACTACCTGGAGTCGGACCGTGACTTCCGCCAACTGGGCGTGCCGCTGTCGCTGATCCGCCGCAAGGTGCTGGAACAACAGCATTTCGCGCTGGCCATCAAGGCCGTGGCCACCACCGCCAAGTCCTGCTCGAACAACATCATGCTGGGCATGGCCGCCGGTTTCGGCGTGGACTACGAATGCACCACCGATGAAGCCTTCCCCATCTACCCGGGCAGCGATGACCTGATCGTGCACGCCAACCACTGGGGCAGCGAAGTGGCGCTGTCCAAGCTGCGCGACACGGGCCGCGCCAGCACGCCGGAAAGCGCGTATCGCGACTGGCGCGTGCGCCGCCTGCTCAATGAAAAGCAGCAACTGACCCGTGAAGATCTGAAGCGCGCCTTGTTCGATGACTTCGGCACGCCCTATTCCGTCTGCCGCCCGCCGCGCCCCGGCAGTCACGACAATCTGTCGGCAACGGTGGCCATGGTGGTGATGGAGCCGGCAGCGGGCCTGATGGAAGTCGCGCCGCTGCCCGCGCTGAATCGCACGTTCACGCGCTACAGCCTGACTGCCGAACCTGAACTGCTGGCCGCCGCCTGAACCGCGACGCGCCCGCGCCATCCGAGGAAGTATCAATGACACCGAATCAATTGAGCGCCGCGGTGGCGCTGGCGCTGACCGGCATGGCCAGCGCTGCCCTTGCGCAGTCCGCCCCGCCGCTGCGTATTTCGCTGACGGCCGACATCCGCTCGACCGAACCCGGCGTGAACCGCGACAGCAATAGCGACGCGGTGGTGCTGCACATCGTCGAAGGCCTGGTCGCCTATGGCGAAGATGCCGAGGTGCGCCCGCTGCTGGCCAAGTCCGTCGACATCAGCCCCGACGGCAAGACCTACA
>CAJYKY010000006.1 GCA_913775005.1 uncultured Achromobacter sp. | reverse complement strand
CCTTGACGCTCTGCGGTCCCCATGAAACGATGTTCTTCAGAAGAACGAAAGTTCTAATGAAGAACAAATTATGACACGCCACCTATGAGCAAACATCATGATCTCTAAGCTTGTTGCAAGCGCGGCGGCCGCCCTGGCGGACGTACCTGACGGCGCCACCGTCATGATTGGCGGTTTCGGCACGGCCGGCCAGCCCATGGAATTGATCGACGCCCTGCTTGAACAGGGCGCCAAAGATCTGGTCATCATCAACAACAACGCCGGCAACGGCACCACCGGCCTGGCCGCCCTGCTGGGCGCCAACCGCGTGCGCAAGATCATCTGCTCGTTCCCGCGCCAGGTGGACTCGCAGATTTTTGACGGCCTGTACCGCAGCGGCAAAATCGAATTGGAACTGGTGCCCCAAGGCAACCTGGCCGAGCGCATCCGCGCCGCCGGCGCCGGCATCGGCGCCTTCTTCTCGCCCACCGGCTACGGCACTCCGCTGGCCGATGGCAAGGAAGTGCGCGAGATCAACGGCCGTCACTACGTGCTGGAATATCCCTTGCATGCCGACTACGCGCTGATCAAAGCCGAACGCGGCGACCGCTGGGGCAACCTCGTCTACCGCAAGACCGCCCGTAACTTCGGCCCCATCATGGCCAGCGCCGCGCGCGTGGCCGTGGCGCAAGTGCGTGAAGTCGTTGAGCTGGGCACGCTGGACCCCGAAACCGTCGTCACCCCCGGCATCTTCGTGCAGCGCGTTGTTGAAATCGACGCCGCCCCGGCCGCCAAGGAGCAGCAATGAGCACCAAACTGACCCGCGACCAGATCGCCGCCCGCGTTGCGCAGGACATTCCTGAAGGCGCCTATGTCAACCTGGGCATCGGCTTGCCCACGCTGGTTGCCAACCACCTGCCGGCTGACCGCGAAGTCATCCTGCATACCGAAAACGGCATGCTGGGCATGGGCCCGGCGCCGGCCAAGGGCGACGAAGACTACGACCTCATCAACGCCGGCAAGCAGCCCGTGACCGAGCTGCCTGGCTGCTCGTTCTTCCATCACGCCGACTCGTTCGCGATGATGCGCGGTGGCCATCTGGACATCTGCGTGCTGGGCGCCTTCCAGGTGTCGCAGCACGGCGACCTGGCCAACTGGCACACCGGCGCGCCCGACGCCATCCCCGCCGTGGGCGGCGCGATGGATCTGGCCATCGGCGCCAAAGACGTCTTCGTGATGATGGAACTGCAAACGCGCGAAGGCCAAAGCAAGCTGGTTGAAGCCTGCACCTACCCGCTGACCGGCGTGCGCTGCGTGTCGCGCGTGTACACGGACGTAGCGGTGTTCGACATCCGCGCCGACGGCGTGACGGTCATCGACATGTTCGGCGACGTTACCGCCGACGACCTGCTGGCCCTGACCGGCCTGCCGCTGAAATTTTCCCGCTGATCTGGAGAAACCTCATGTTGTTCATGGTTCAAATGCAAGTCAATCTGCCCGTCGACATGCCGGCTGAACGCGCCGACAAGCTCAAGGCCGACGAAAAGGCCCTGGCGCAACAACTGCAACGCGACGGCAAGTGGAAAGAGCTGTGGCGCGTGGTGGGCCGTTACGCCAACGTCAGCATCTTCGACGTCGAAAGCAACGACGAACTGCACACGCTGCTGGCGTCGCTGCCGCTGTTCCCGTACATGGACATCAACGTCACGGCGCTGGCGCGCCACCCGTCGGCGATCTAACCGGAGCCTCGCATGCCCTACATCATCGAAACCTTCGACAAGCCCAATCACCAGGAAGTGCGTCAGCAGCACCGCGCCGCGCATCTGGAATATCTGGACGCCAACAAGCAGCTGCTGTTGGCCTGCGGCGCGAAGTTGCAGGACGACGGCAAGGACGCCGGCGGCGGCCTGTACATCGTTGACCTGGACACGCGCGAGGCCGCTCAAGCGTTCATTGACGCCGACCCGTTCTCGGCCGCCAATCTGTTCGACCGCGTGACCATCACGCGCTGGCGCAAAGCCTACGTCGACGGCACCTGCCACCTGTAATCCCGAAGCGGCCGCCGATGCGCGGCCGCTGTCTTATCCGAGGTATCCCCACATGGCTTACGCCGAACTCAGCCAGGCACGGCTGTTCTACGTCATCGATGGCCCCGCCGACGCGCCGGTGCTTGTGCTCTCCAATTCGCTGGGCACGTGCGCCGACATGTGGGCACGCCAGATTCCCGAACTGACCAAGCACTTCCGCGTGCTGCGCTACGACACGCGCGGCCACGGCAAGTCGTCGGTGGTCGATGGCGAATACACCTTTGCGCAGCTGGCTGGCGACGTCGCCGAACTGCTGGCGCATCTGAAGATCGAACGCGCACATTTCTGCGGCTTGTCGATGGGCGGCCCTACCGGCATCGCATTGGCGCTGGCGCATCCGGCGCTGGTCGACAAACTGATCCTGTGCAACACCGCCGCGCGCATCGGCTCGGCCGAAGGCTGGAGCACGCGCATCGCCGCCGTCGCGGAACAGACGCTGGAAAAGATGGCGCCCACGCTGGTCGAACGCTGGCTCACCGATGATTACCGCGCCGCCGAACCGGGCTTGACGCAAGTGCTGATCGACATGCTGCGCCGCACGCCGGACGCGGGCTATTCGGCCAACTGCGCCGCGCTGCGCGACGCCGACTACCGCGAGCAAGTGTCCGCCATCACCGCGCCCACGCTCGTCATCAGCAGCACGCACGACCTGGCCGCCACGCCCGCGCAAGGCCGCGAACTGGCCGGCGCCATCGCCGGTGCGCGCTATGTGGAATTGAACACCTCCCACATCTCGAACTGGGAGCAACCGGAAGCCTTCACCCGCGCGGTCGTCGACTTCCTGACGGAGTAAGCGCATGCAGCGTTGGAAACACCGGCCTGAAGGCTCGAACTGGGGCGACTTCGGCCCCGACGACCAGCTTGGCCGTTTGAATCTCATCACCGAAGAACAAGTGCTGAAAGGCGCGCGTGAAATCCGCGCGGGCAAAACGTTTTGCCTGTCCTTGCCGCTGGACCTGCCCGGCGGCAACGTGCTGAACCCGCGCCGCCATCCGCCGCGCCTGTCGCCGACCAAGCTCGCGGACACGCCCTACCTGAACTTCCCGCTCAAGAACGTCAACCCCGATGCGCTGGACGTGTTGAGCGACGATCAGGTGCTGCTGTCGATGCAGTACTCCACGCAGTGGGACGCGCTGGCGCATGTGGGCGCGCTGTTTGACGCCGATGGCGACGGCACGCCCGAACTGCGCTACTACAACGGCTTCCAGGCTGGCGTGGATGTGGTCGGCCCCGCCGATGGCGACCACACCGGTTGCGGCTGCAATAGCGGAGGCCCGTCAGCCGCGTTGAAGCTCGGCGTGGAAAACCTGGCGCAGAAGGGCATGCAGGGGCGCGGCGTGCTGGTGGACCTGTTCCGCCATTACGGGCCGGGCCGCACGCTGATCGGGTTTGCGGAGCTCAAGCATGTGCTGGATGCAGATGGCATCAGGGTTGAACGCGGCGACATGCTGGTGCTGCGCACGGGCTATGCCGAAGCGGTTGTCGCCATGAACGGCAAGCCGGACCCCGAGGTGCTGCACACCTACGGCGCGGCGCTGGATGGCACCGACGCAGCGCTGCTGCAATGGATTACCGATAGCGGCATCGCCGCGATCTGCGCGGACAACTACGCGGTGGAGGCCTATCCGGCCCGTGAAAAATCTGGCCCGCGCGCCATGCTGCCGCTGCATCACCACTGCCTGTTCAAGCTGGGCCTGCCGCTGGCAGAGCTCTGGTATCTGAAGGACCTGGCGGATTTTCTACATGCCAATGACCGCCATCACTTCATGCTGACGGCGCCGCCGCTGCGCCTGCCGCACGCGATCGGG
The DNA here is from genome assembly GCA_913775005.1 of uncultured Achromobacter sp. Lineage (GTDB taxonomy): Bacteria > Pseudomonadota > Gammaproteobacteria > Burkholderiales > Burkholderiaceae_B > Achromobacter. The sequence continues at coordinate 1,041 of CAJYKY010000006.1, read as the reverse complement.
TCGCCGGTGACGCCGATCGCGACGGTGTAGGTCAAACGGACGACGCCGCAGGGCATCAGCCCTTCAAGCAAGTGCTCATGAACGTCTTGCGCGCGTCGCCCGTCAGCTTTTGATCGCCTGCCTTGGCGTTGCAGTCTTTCATCTTCTGCTGCTGCGGCGTCAGCTGCTTGGCGGGCGCGGGGGCCTCGCCCTTCAAGCAACTGCTCATGTAAGCCTTGCGGTCATCGCCCGTCTTGCCGGTGGCCGACTTATTGCATTCGGTCATGCGTTGCTGCTGCGGCGTGGGCGTCTTGGCGGGCGCGGCGGGGGTTTGGGCGTGTGCCCCAAAAAAACATGCGGACAACACAATGGCCGAGGCCAGCTGGCTAGTACGGGAAAGCATGAGTTTCTCCCTTGCGATAGGCGCCCGCTTGCGAAGATGGCGTAAGCGATGGGGCGGTCGGCAACGCGCCGGCCCGGTCATCATCGAACAAAGCCGCAGGCGCCGCAAGCTTCGAAAGGTTAAGAAAAGACAGGCTGATTCATCTCAATTCAGAGATATTCCGACGCATTTGTGCCATCCCCCGCCAAATCTGGGAACAAGCCATGCAACCTGTTACCGAATCGTCCTTTTGGCCTGTTGTGCCGCCCTGTGGAAAGGAGTGAGATAGGCCTGTCCGCCCGTTGCGCGGATGGCGCATAGGCGGCGCAGACAGGAACGCGCCCCGCCGCCAGCACACAGGAGACCGTCATGAAACTTGCCGTTGCCTCTTTTGCCCTGCTTGCCGGCCTGTCCGGCGCCGCCAGCGCACAGAACCTGGCTTATGGCGTCACGCTGGGCAATGTGCAGGCGGTGCGCGACACCACCATCAACATGTCCACCATCACCGGCTCGCTTGCCAATCTGTCGGGCCGGCCGATCAGCAGCGCCGTGCTGACCTATGTGCTGTACGACGCCCAGGGGCGCGAAGTGGGCCGGCTCAGCGATGACGTCACGGGGCCGATGGCGCCCGGGCAGATCCGGCTGGTCAAGGCGGTTACGCCGCTGCAATTCAACAAGGT
>CAJYKY010000005.1 GCA_913775005.1 uncultured Achromobacter sp. | reverse complement strand
GATGCAGCCAGACGAGATACGACAGCACCGTAATCACGACCGTGGCGTACACCATCGACGCATAACCGAACAGGCGCTTGCGGCAGAACGTGGCCACCACTTCCGAGAAAATGCCGAAGGCGGGCAGGATCAGGATGTAGACCTCGGGGTGGCCCCAGATCCAGATCAGGTTCACGTACATCATGGCGTTGCCGCCGAAGTCCGCCGTGAAGAAGTTGGTGCCTACGTAGCGGTCCATCGACAACAGCGCCAGCACCGCCGTCAACACCGGGAAGGCCGCCACGATCAGCACGTTGGTGCACAGCGCCGTCCACGTGAAGATGGGCATGCGCATCATCGTCATGCCGGGGGCGCGCATCTTCACGATAGTGACCAGCAGATTCACGCCGGATAGCAGGGTTCCCACCCCCGCTATCTGCAAGGCCCATATGTAGTAATCGACCCCGACATCCGGACTGTGCAAAATGCCCGATAAAGGGGGATACGCCAGCCAGCCCGTGCGCGCAAATTCACCGACGAACAACGACATCATCACCAGGATCACGCCGCCCGTCGTCATCCAGAAACTGAAGTTGTTCAGGAACGGAAACGCCACGTCTCGCGCGCCGATCTGTAGCGGCACGATGTAGTTCATCAAGCCTGTCACCAACGGCATGGCCACGAAGAAAATCATGATCACGCCATGCGCGGTGAAGATCTGGTCGTAATGGTGCGGCGGCAGATATCCCGTTGAATCACCGAAGGCGACGGCCTGCTGCAAGCGCATCATGATGGCGTCGGCAAAGCCGCGCAGCAGCATCACGATGCCCAGGATCACATACATGATCCCGATCTTTTTATGGTCGATGCTGGTGAACCATTCGTGCCACAGATAGCCCCACTTCTTGTAGTACGTAACGGAGCCCAGCACGATGAGTCCGCCGACGGCCACCATGAAGAATGTGGCGATCAGGATGGGCTCGTGAAAGGGGATGGCGTCCCAGGTCAGTCGACCGAAGATCAGCTTGGTGAGGTCTGGTTGATCAGGCATCTCGATTCCAGCGTAAAGACCACAATTTCATGAAGCCCCTGCGTCATCCGGTGCGGATCGCGGCAGACGCGCGGCGCTACAGCACCAGGCCCTCGGTAGAGGTGCACATGGCGCCCACGTACTTGCGTGGCGGGGTGCCGGTCAGACCCAGCCGCTCGCGCGTTGCCGGGTCCAGCGTGGTGATGTTCAAGGCGCCCGGAATGCCCATGCCGCCTTGCGCATCGATAGCCATCGCGTCCTTCATGCACATGCGATTGCCTTCGACGCAGCGGTTCACGATGGCGTCGAACAGACCCGGTGCGACAGAGGCGTAGCGCTGTACCGGGTTGCGTTCGCTGGGCTGTTCAAGCTTGAGGTAGACGTCGCGGCTGAGCGTGCTGGTGGAGGCGCGGGCGTCGGCCACCCACTTGTCGAAACCTTGCTGGTCGAGGCCGTGGAATTTGAATCGCATGCCTGAAAAACCCGAGCCGCTGTAGTTGGCCGACAGGCCTTCGAATTCACCGGGGTAGTTGATCACGGCGTGCAGCGTGGTCTGCATGCCCGGCATTGCGTAGATCTGGCCCGCCAGCGCGGGAATGAAGAAGGAATTCATCACGCTTGAAGACGTGATCTTGAACTGGATGGGGCGGTCGACCGGGGCGGCCAATTCATTGACGGCGGCGACCCCTTGCTCGGGATACAGGAACAGCCATTTCCAATCCAGCGCCACCACTTCCACCACCAGCGGCTTGGTGCCGGCCGGCACTTCGCGCCCTTCGGACAAGCGCGCCAGCGGGCGGTAAGGATCAAGCTGGTGGGTGCTGACCCAGGTCAATGCGCCCAGTGCAATGATGATCAGCAGCGGCGCGGCCCAGATCAACAGCTCCAGCATCGTGGAGTGGTTCCATTCCGGGTCGTAGTGCGCGTCTTTGTTGCTGGCCCGATAGCGCCATGCAAACAGGAATGTCAGGAAGATCACCGGCACGATGATCAGCAGCATCAAGCCGGTAGAGATAAGGATCAGATTACGCTGTTGAAGCGCGACATCGCCCGATGGCGACATCAGCACCGCATTGCATCCGGCGAGCAATGGCAGGGCGGCAATCAGGATCAATCCGCGAAGCCTGGTGAAAGACTGCATGGCCATACCTCGAAACGTAACCGTGGGAGGTAAACGCAACACTACGCTGGAAGCCACGAAAAATCTAGGGTAAAAAGAGCAAATGTGTGCAAGGCAGTGGCGTTTTTCGGACCTCCTACAGTGAGCAAACCCATGTCCACCACCACGCAATATCCCGGTCGTGCCCCGTCCGTTTCCGGTCCGGGCGCACCGTCCGGCGGGGCCAGTCATGCCAAGGTGGCGCCCGGTGAAATCGCCGTTGGGGTGGTGGTTGGCCGCGCCTCTGAATACTTCGATTTTTTCGTCTTCGGCATCGCTTGCGTGCTGGTTTTTCCGAAGGTGTTCTTCCCCTTCGAACCACAGCTGGAAGGCACGCTCTGGGCCTTCGTCATCTTCTCTTTTGCGTTCATCATGCGGCCCATCGGCACGGCCTTGTCGATGGCGATCCAGCGGCGTTGGGGCCGCGCCACAAAACTGACGGTGGCCTTGTTTGTGCTGGGCACCGCCACAGTGGGCATGGCGTTTTTGCCCAGCTATGAATCCATCGGCGTCCACGCGATTACCTTGTTGGCTGTGTTCCGTTGCTTGCAGGGGCTGGCGTTTGGCGGTTCATGGGACGGCCTGCCGTCATTGCTGGCGCTGAACGCGCCGCCCAATCGCCGGGGCTGGTATTCGATGATGGGGCAGCTGGGCGCGCCCGTGGGCTTCATGGTGGCCAGCGCCTTGTTCCTGTATTTGCACGTGACGCTGACGCGGGCCGACTTTCTGGAATGGGGCTGGCGCTATCCGTTCTTCGTCGCGTTCGCCATCAACGTGGTGGCGCTGTTTGCGCGGCTGCGTCTGGTCGTCACCGAGGAATACACGCAGCTGCTCGAAGAGGGCGAGCTGGAACCCATCAGCATCGCCGAGATGGCGCGCTCGCAAGGCTATAACCTGTTCATCGGCGCCTTTGCCGCCTTGGCCAGCTATGCGCTGTTCCATCTGGTGACGGTGTTTCCGTTGTCGTGGATTGCCATCAGCGCCACGCAGCAGATCACCGATGTGCTGATCGTGCAGATCTTTGGCGCGGCCATCGGCATTGTGGGTACGGTGGCTTCGGGCTGGCTGGCCGATCGCATCGGCCGGCGCACCACGCTGGGTTTGCTGGCCATCTTGATCGGCATCTTCGCGCTGTTCACGCCGTGGCTGCTGGGCGGCGGCCCGGTCGGGCAGGACGCGTTCATCCTGGTGGGCTTTGCGTTGCTGGGGCTGTCTTACGGGCAGGCCTCCGGCACCGTCACGGCCAACTTCACGCGGCGCTTTCGCTACACCGGCGCGGCGCTCACGTCCGACATGGCGTGGCTGGTGGGCGCGGCCTTCGCGCCGCTGGTGGCGTTGGGCCTGTCGGCCCGCTTCGGGCTCGTGGCCGTCAGCATCTATCTGCTGTCTGGCACCGCGTGCACCTTGCTGGCGCTGCGCATCAACAAGGTGCTGGAAACGCGGGATTGAAGGCCGGCGCCGCTGCGCACGCCGCTGCGCACGCCGCTGCGCACGCTGCTGCGCTCGCCACCTTCCACCTCAACCGCCGAAGCCTTCCAGCACGTTCGCCACGTTGATACCGACGTCGGCCACCGCATAGCCGCCTTCCATGGTGAACACGACCGGCACGCCCATGCCGGCCAGCATGCGGCCCACTTGCAGATAGTCGGCGCTTTTCAACTTGAACTTCGAGATCGGGTCGCCTTCATACGTGTCCACGCCCAACGCCACCACCACGGCGTCGGCACGGAACGTGCGGATCGCGGCCATGCCCTGTTCAAGCGCGCGAGACCAGGTGGCGAAGTCGGTGCCAGCAGGCAGCGGCAGGTTCAGGTTGGCGCCGACGCCGGCACCCGCGCCGCGCTCGTCGGCATAACCCAGGAAGAACGGATATTCGGTGGTCGGGTCGCCATGCACCGACACGGTCAGCACGTCGTCGCGTTCATAGAAGATGCTTTGCGTGCCGTTGCCATGGTGATAGTCGACATCCAGCACGGCGACACGCGCGGCGCCGGCGTCACGCAGCGCTTGCGCGGCCAGCGCGGCATTGTTCAGGAAGCAGTAGCCGCCAAAGAAATCTGCGCCCGCGTGATGGCCGGGCGGGCGGGTCAATGCCATCGCGGCGCCCTTGCTGCCTGCGGTGCCAAGCGCGCGCGCGGCGTCGATGGCGCAGGCGGCGCCGGCCGTGGCGGCTTCCCACGTGCCGGCCGTCAACGGGCAACCGCTATCGAACGAGAACAGGCCGACCCGCGCGGCGAAGTTGGTGGGCTCGATATCGTGGCGAAAGCCGCGCACGGGCCAGATGGATGGCAGCACGTCGATGTCTGCATTGGCGGGGTCCAGCGCCACCCAGTCGTTCCAGGCGCTGGCCAGAAAGTCCACGTAGCGCGGGGTGTGCACGCGCTTGATCAACGCCATGTCGGGCGCGGAAGGGGCATGCAATTGGCCGATGCCGCGTTGGCGCAGGGCGTCCAGCACGTATTCCAGACGCGCCGGCGTTTCGTGGCAGGGCACGAGTTTGCCGCGGAACATTTCCTGGCGGCCTGCGTGTTTGTCGTGGACGGGGTTGTGGAAAATCTGCACGGATCAATTCCTGGATCGGGCTAAGCGTTAGGGTTGGGGGCGGCGAAAGGGTGACAGCGGCCCCGCAGTGGGGCGACAGCGGCACGACAGCGGCACGGCAGCGAAACTATAGCGGCCGCCATGCGTACCACGCCACTGCGGGCACTTCGCGCAGCGCGG
>CAJYKY010000004.1 GCA_913775005.1 uncultured Achromobacter sp. | reverse complement strand
ATGTGCGCCTGCGATCCCCAGTACTACAAGTGGAACCAATGGCTGTTCCTGAAGATGCTGGAAAAGGGCGTGGCCTACCGCAAGACCCAGGTCGTGAACTGGGACCCGGTCGACCAGACCGTGCTGGCCAACGAGCAGGTCATCGACGGCCGCGGCTGGCGGTCGGGTGCGCTGGTTGAAAAGCGCGAGATCCCCGGTTACTACCTGCGCATCACCGATTACGCCGACGAATTGCTGGGCGCCGTGCAAAACGACCTGCCCGGCTGGCCCGAGCGCGTCCGCCTGATGCAGGAAAACTGGATCGGCAAATCCGAAGGCCTGCGTTTCGCCTTCCCGCACCAGATCGCCGGCCAGGACGGCCAGCTGATCCAGGACGGCAAGCTGTACGTCTTCACCACCCGCGCCGACACGATCATGGGCGTGACATTCTGCGCCGTGGCGCCGGAACACCCGCTGGCCACGCACGCCGCGCGCAATAACCCGCAGTTGGCTGCCTTCATTGAACAGTGCAAGCTGGGCGGCACGACCGAGGCCGAAATGGCCACGCGCGAAAAAGAAGGCATGCCCACCGGCCTCACCGTCAAGCACCCGATCACGGGCGCGGACGTCGAAGTCTGGGTTGGCAATTATGTCTTGATGACCTACGGCGACGGCGCCGTCATGGGCGTGCCCGCACACGACGAGCGCGACTTCGCCTTCGCCAAAAAATACAACCTGCCGATCGCGCAGGTCGTGGATGTGGCTGGCAAGGAATACTCCACCGACGCCTGGCAGGAATGGTACGGCGACAAGCAAACCGGCCGCACCATCAATTCCGGTAAGTACGATGGCCTGTCGCACAAAGACGCCGTGGACGCCATTGCCGCCGACCTGGGCGCGCAAGGCCTGGGCGAAAAGCAGACCACGTGGCGCCTGCGCGACTGGGGCATTTCGCGCCAGCGTTACTGGGGCACCCCGATCCCGATCATCCACTGCGCCGATTGCGGCCCGGTGCCGGTTCCTGAAAAAGACCTGCCCGTTGTGCTGCCCGACGATCTGATCCCGGATGGCAGCGGCAACCCGCTGGCCAAGAACGAAGCCTTCCTGTCCTGCGCCTGCCCCAGCTGCGGCAAGCCCGCACGCCGCGAAACGGACACGATGGACACCTTCGTGGATTCGTCCTGGTACTTCATGCGCTACACCTCGCCGGGCAACGACAACGCCATGGTCGACGCGCGCAATGATTACTGGATGCCGATGGACCAGTACATCGGCGGCATCGAGCACGCCGTGCTGCACTTGCTGTACGCGCGCTTCTGGACCAAGGTCATGCGCGACATGGGCCTGCTCAATTTCGACGAGCCCTTCACCAAGCTGCTGTGCCAGGGCATGGTGCTGAACCATATCTATTCGCGCAAGACGCCGCAGGGCGGCATTGAATACTTCTGGCCCGAAGACGTTGAAAACGTCTACGACGACCGCGGCGCCATCACCGGCGCCAAGCTGAAGTCCGATGGTTCGGCCATCACTTACGGCGGCGTGGGCACGATGTCCAAGTCCAAGAACAACGGCGTCGATCCGCAATCGCTGATCGACACGCTGGGCGCCGACACGGCTCGCCTCTTCGTCATGTTCGCCAGCCCGCCCGAGCAGACGCTGGAGTGGTCCGACTCCGGCGTGGAAGGCTCCAACCGCTTCCTGCGCCGCCTGTGGTCCATCAGCTACGCCCGCCGCGACGCCGTGGCGCGCGGTCTGGCCCAAGGCGCCGACTGGTCGCAAGCCGCAACGCCCGTCAAGGATCTGCGCCGCGAGGTCTACAACCTGCTCAAGCAGGCTGATTACGACTACCAGCGCATCCAATACAACACCGTCGTGTCGGCCTGCATGAAGATGCTGAACGCCATCGACGACGCCAAGCTGCCCGAAGGCGCCGCCAGCGACGCCGCCTACGCTGAAACGCTGGGCGTGCTGCTGCGCGTGCTGTATCCGGTCGTGCCGCACATCACCTGGCACCTGTGGCAAGACCTGGGCTACGCAAAAGAGCTGGGCGACCTGCTCGATGCGCCGTGGCCGCATGTCGACGAAGCCGCGCTGATCGCCGACGAAATCGAGCTGATGCTCCAGGTCAACGGCAAGCTGCGCGGTTCGATCCGCGTGGCTGCCAAGGCCGCCAAGGAAGACATCGAAAAGCTCGCCGCCAGCCAGGAGGAAGTCACCCGCTTCCTGGAAGGCCGTCCGCCCAAGCGCGTCATCGTGGTTCCGGGCAAACTGGTCAACGTCGTAGGCTGATGAGGTCAAGCATGCACTTCGCCGGGCAACACACGCACTCTTCCCGCCAATCCTGGCTGCTGCGCGGCGCCTGCCTGGCGCTGTTCATGCTGCTCTCCGCTTGCGGCTTCGCGCTGCGGGGAGTCACCCCGATGCCATTCGACACCCTGTATGTCGGCATTCCTGACAACACGCAGTTCGGCGCCGACGTGCGCCGTTCGCTGCGTGCCGCTTCGCCCAACACGAAGATTGTGGATTCGCCGAAGGAGGCCCAGGCCATTCTTCAGCAGATCAACGATTCGCGTACGTTGCGCGAGGTGTCGCTGAACGCACAGGGCCGGGTCGAGGAATACGAACTGGGCATCAACTACACGTTCCGCCTGATCGACAACAAGGGCCGTGCGCTGATCCCGGACACCACCCTGTCGATCTTCCGCGAAATGCCGTATGACGACCAGGTCGTGCAGGCCAAGCAAGGTCAGATCGAAACGCTGTACAAGGCCATGCAACGCGACCTCGTGTCGCGCGTGCTGCGCCGCATGACCGCGCCCGACGTACGCCGCGCGTTTGAAAACGCAGAGCAGCTGGGCGAAACCGGCGACATGCCGCTGTTCGACCCGAACGCGCCGCAACCGCAGCGTACGCCCACGCCGTGGCAAACGCCGTCCACCACCGACCCGGCCATTCTGCGCTAGCCGATGGCACAGTCTATGGACGCGGATCGCCTGGCCGAGCACCTGCAGCGGCCGGGCAACCGGCTTGCGCCGCTGTACACGGTGTCGGGCGACGAACCGCTGCTGGTGACCGAAGCCGTGGATGCATTGCGGGCCTCTGCCCGCAATGCCGGCTACACCGAACGGCTGTCCATGGTGATGGACGCGCGCAGCGACTGGAGCGCCGTCATCGCCGCCACGCAAAGCGTGTCGCTGTTTGGCGACCGCCGCATTCTTGAACTCAAGATTCCCACCGGCAAGCCCGGCAAGTCAGGCGCCGACACGCTCACCAAGCTGGCCGAGCAAGCCGAAAAGCAGGCCGACGCCGACACGCTGATCCTCATCGCCTTACCCCGGCTGGACAAGGCCACGCGCGAAAGCCGCTGGGTTCAGGCGCTGAGCCGTGGCGGCATGATGGTCGACATCGCCAGTATTGAACGTGGCCGGCTGCCCGCCTGGGTGGGCATGCGGCTCGCGCGTCAGAACCAGCGCGCCGATAGCGCCACGCTGCAATGGATGGCCGACAAGGTCGAAGGCAATCTGCTGGCCGCGCACCAGGAAATCCAGAAGCTGGGCCTGCTGTATCCCGAAGGCCAGCTGGCCGCCGAAGATGTCGAACGCGCGGTGCTGAACGTGGCGCGCTACGACGTGTTCGGCCTGCGCGATGCGATGCTGGCGGGCGATATTTCCCGCACTATCCGCATGATCGACGGCCTGCGCGCTGAAGGCGAAGCCTTGCCGCTGGTGCTGTGGGCCGTTGGCGAAGAGATCCGCTTGCTGGCACGCGTTGCAGAAGCCCGCGCGCTGGGCCAGGACGCGGGCGGCCTCATGCGGCGCCTGCGCATCTTCGGCGCCCACGAGCGCCTGGCCTTGCAGGCGCTGAACCGTGTGCAGCCGGGCGTCTGGCCGGCGGCGGTGCAGCATGCGCATGAAGTCGACCGTCTTATCAAAGGCCTGTCCGTGCCGGGCCGCCTGTCTGATCCCTGGGAAGAAATGACCCGGCTGGCGCTGCGCGTCGCCGCGGCGGGCGGACGACCGTGAAGGCGGCTTTGCCGCCGCCTTCGTTGTGTTGCGTCGGATTTGTTGCTCTGGATTCGTCGGCTTCCGTACTTCAGCCTCTTCCCTTTCGCCCGGCCGTCAGGCCGGATATACACTGATTCTTCAGCCGGCCTTAGCGCCGCCCCCACTTCATGATCGACGCCGCCATGTCCTCGTCCTCCATCGAACACGCCATGTTGACCCTGGGCGAAAACGCCCGCCGCGCCTCGCGCGCCATGATGCGCGCCGACAGCGCCGCCAAGAACAAGGCCTTGCTGGCCATGGCCGACGCGCTGG
>CAJYKY010000003.1 GCA_913775005.1 uncultured Achromobacter sp. | reverse complement strand
CCGATTTCGGCGCCGCCATTTCCAAGATTCAGGCCGCCTCGCCGGACTTCATCTGGTCGGGCCTGGTGGGCGGCGCGCACATGTCTTTCTATCGCCAATGGAAGGCGACCGGCATGACGGGCAAGATCCCGCTTGCCTCGACCACCTTTGCCGGCGGCAATGAACACATCGTACTGTCGCCCGAAGAATGCAATGGCTTCCTGGTGTGCCAGAACTACCTGCAAGAGCTGCCGGGCGCGGCCAACGCCGATTTCGTCAAGCGCTTCCATGCCCGTTACGGCGCCGACTATCCCTACATCACCGAGCTGGCGATGGGCGCGTATCAGGGCTTCATGTTGTGGGCCGAAGGCGTGCGCAAGGCCGGCTCGCTGGACCGCATGAAGGTCATCGAGGCGCTGGAATCCGGCATTGCCATTGATGCGCCGAGCGGCCGCGTGTCGCTGGACCCGGCCACTCACCACTGCACGCTGGATGTGCACATCGCCGAAGTGCGTGACCGCAAGCTCAATCTGGTCGAAAGCTTTCCGCAGCAGCAACCCGGCGACACCGCCGCGGTTTGCGACCTGATCAAAAACCCGGCGGACAACCGTCAATACGCCATCAAGTTCTGAGCGTTCCATGGATCTCGTTGCCATTTATGCCATCGATATCCTGGGTGCAATCGCCATCCTGACGCTGTTGAGCGTCGGGTTGGCGGTGGTATTCGGGATGATGAAGATCATCAACCTCGCCCACGGCGAGTTCATGATGCTGGGCGGCTATGTCGCCATCCTTGCTACCAACCAGTGGGGCGTGCCGATCTGGATTTCCATGCTGGTGCTCGCGCCCTTGATCGTCGGCCTCTTCGGCGTGCTGGTCGAACACGTGCTGGTGCGCCATCTGTATGGCCGCATGATCGACACCATGCTGGCGACCTGGGGCCTGTCGCTGGCCGTCATCGGCCTGGCCACCATGGTGTTTGGCAACACGACGGTCGGCATTTCGTCGCCCTTGGGCGGCATCACTATCGGCGCGCGCCAAGCCAGCGGCTACACCCTCTTCCTGATTGCGCTGGCTGCCGGCGTGATGGTGGCGCTGTGGTGCCTGCTGCGCTTTACCGACTTCGGTCTGCGCGCCCGCGCCTGCATGCAGAACGCGGCGATGGCCAATGCGCTGGGCATGAATCCCAATGGTGTCTACAAGATGACCTTCGGTCTGGGCGCTGCCTTGTCGGGTATGGCCGGCGCCGTGCTCGCCCCGCTGACCGGTGTCATCCCGACCATCGGTGCGGCCTATATCGCCAAGGCCTTCATCACCGTCATCAGCGGTGGCAGCGCCGTCATTGCCGGCACGGTCAGCGCAGCGGGCATCTTCGGCGCGATCAGCCAGGGCGTGACCTTTCTTGCCACGCCGGTATACGGCCAAGTGGCCTTGTTGCTGGCCGCCATCGTGCTGATCCGTCTCTTGCCTCAAGGCATCACCGGCCGATTTTTCAAGCGAGCAATCTGATGCGTGTACCTGTGATTTCTCTGGCGCTGGGCGCGGTGGCCGTCGCCGTCGCGGTCGCGCTGCCCAGCGTCGTCGATATGTTCAGCCTCTTGTCCATGACGGTCTACCTTGTCATGGCCTTGCTGGCGCTGAGCCTGGCCTTTGTCTGGGGGCATGGCGGCATCCTGTGTTTCGGGCAGGCCGCCTTCTTTGGCCTGGGCGCCTATGCCTGGGCGATTGGCGCCTTCAACTTCGGGCCCGGCCTGGGCGCGCTGGCCTTGGCCATCGCCGTGCCGGCCGTCTTTGCCGCGCTGCTTGGCTACTTCATGTTCTACGGCAAGATCAGCGACGTCTACCTGGGCGTCATCACGCTGGCCGTGACCTTGATCCTGTTCAACCTGATGAATTCGACCTCGGGCGACAGCTATCGCATCGGCGAAGCGCTGCTGGGCGGCTTCAACGGCATTCCGTCCATCCCGCCGCTGACGTTGCCGGGCGCGGCAGAGCCCCTGTCGCCCGAAGGCACGTTCACGCTGGCCGCCCTGATCCTGATCGCCGCCTACTTCGGCCTGCGCGCCGTCATGGCCTCGCGCTTTGGCCGCGTGGTGGCTGCCGTACGCGAGAACGAGCAGCGCGCCCTGCTGCTGGGCTACAACGCCAGCCTGTACAAGCTGGCCGCGTTCACGCTGGGCGGCGCGCTGGCGGGCCTGGCCGGCATGCTCTACGCCAACTGGGGCGCCTTCGTCAGCCCTGGCGTGTTCGGGCTGTCGCAGTCCGCGCAGATCATCATCTGGGTGATCGTCGGCGGCCGCGGCACGCTGATCGGCCCCATCATCGCCTGCGTCGCGCTGCAAGCCATGGTCACCCAGCTGGGCGCACAACACACCGTCGACACCGGCCTGGTGCTGGGCGTCATCCTGATTCTTTTCGTTCTGTTGATCCCGCGCGGCCTGGCCCCGACGGTGCTTGACGCATGCCGCCGCGCGCTGCGGCCGGCCAAGGAGCAAGCATGAGCACGCTGCTATTGGAAACCCTGGGCCTGGGCGTGAGCTTCGGCGGCGTGCACGCCGTGCGAGACGTCGACTTCCGGCTGGAACGCGGTGAGGTCCGCTGCCTGATCGGCCCCAACGGCGCCGGCAAAAGCACGTTCTTCAAGATGCTGTCGGGCCAGTTGCGGCCGAGCCGCGGCGAAATCCGGTTCAAGGGCCGGCCGCTGCGCGGGCTGGCCACGCACGAAGTGGCACGCCTGGGCATCGGCATCAAGACCCAGGTGCCTAGCGTCTTTGAAGGGCTGGACGTGCGCGAGAACCTGCGGCTGGCTGCGTCGCGGCGCAGCGTCGGGGTGGCGAGCGACATCGCCGCCCAGGTGCTGGCAGAAATCGGCCTGGAAGCGGTGGCCGGCACGCCGGTCAATGCGCTGGCCCACGGCCAACGCCAATGGGTGGAGCTTGGCATGATCCTGGCGTCGCGGCCCGAACTCGTGCTGCTGGACGAACCGGCCGCCGGCATGACGCATCAAGAGGTGCGTAAGACCGCCGACCTGATCGCGTCCATCAACCGCCATAGCACCGTGGTGGTGGTCGAGCATGACATGGCGTTCATCCGCCTGATCGCCGGCCGCATCACCGTTTTCAACCAGGGCGAAGTGCTGGCCGAAGGTAGCTTCGACGACATCATGGCGCACGCCGAAGTGCGTGCCGCCTATCTGGGCAAGCAAGGAGAGACACATGCTCCAGGCGCGTGACCTGAAAGCGGGCTACGGCCGCATCCCGGTGCTGCATGGCGTGAGCTTCAGCATGGCCGCCGGGGAATTCACCGGCATTCTGGGCCGCAACGGCATGGGCAAGACCACGTTGTTGCGGGCGTTGATGGGCGAGTTGCCCCTGACTGGCGGCGACCTGACACTGGCCGACCGGAAGATAGGTGCGCTTGCCCCGCATGCGCGTGCTCGCCAGGGCATGGGCTTCGTGCCGCAGGGCCGGCAGATTTTCCCGGCGCTGAGCGTCGCGGAAAACTTGCGGATGGGTTGCGTGAAGAACCTGCGCGGCGCCGACGCCATGATCGACTCGGTGCTGAAGGTGTTTCCGCGACTGCAACGGCTGCTCGATCGTCCCGGCGGCAGCCTGTCGGGCGGCGAACAGCAATTGCTGGCGCTGGCCCGCTGCCTTTGCGGCGAACCCAGGCTGATGCTGCTGGACGAGCCCACCGAAGGCATCCAGCCGTCGATCTGCGATGAAATCGTCGAAGCCTTGCAAACGCTGCGGGCCTCGCATGGCATCGCCATCCTGCTGGTCGAACAAGACATCGACTTCCTGTGCGCGCTGTCCGACCGCATTCTGGTGCTGGAAAAGGGCGAGTTGATTGCCGACGTTCCCACCGCTACCACCACTTCCCAAGAGATCGCCCGGCGTTACGGCGGTCTGCAATCCTGAAACGGAATCCGAGATGTCCCTTCCCCGTCCTACCCTGGAAGCGCTGGATCAGGCCGCGCGCCGCATCGGTCTGAATCTTGACGATGCCACGCTGCGCGCCTACGACAGCATTCTGGAGGCCACGTTTGCCGAGTACGACCAGGTCGATGCGCTGATCGATCAGCCTCCGCTGGTGCACTATCCGCGCACGCCCGGTGTGCAGCCTGAAGACAACCCGCTCAACGCCTGGTATGTGCGCACCGAGATCGACGG
>CAJYKY010000002.1 GCA_913775005.1 uncultured Achromobacter sp. | reverse complement strand
CGTACAGCAGAAATTCCTTGGCTTGCAGGTCGATAGCCGGAATGTCCGACAGGTCATTGCCCGACGCCAGCGCCTTGTCTGCCTCGTTCGTATCGTCGGCCCCGCCCAGCGACAGATGCTTGAGCCGCGCCGTGATCTGCCCGGCGATGGCGCCCGACGCCTCGCGCCATTCCAGCGACCCGCTCGCCTGGCGTGATTGCAGATCCACGCGCCACTGCGCCGGCCCCGGCCGCGTGGCGTACAGGGTCAGGTCGTTCAAGGTGTAGCCGCTGGTGCGCAACATGCCTGTGGCAAGGCTGATGCGTTCGGGCTGCGGGAAGATCGGCTTGGCCGCCGGCTTTTTGGCGCCCCCCTTGCCCGGCGGCGTATCGAAACCGGTCAGCACCGTGTCCCAGGCATCCATGTCCAGCTCGGGCAGGCTCGCGTTCAGGCTCAAGCCGTTTTCCGGCAAGCTGGCCGGCCGGCCGATGCCCAGCGCGCCCCGCGCAAAGTAGGTGGCGCCGTCGCCCGGGTCCCGCTCGAACAGCGCATTCACGTTGTCGCCCAGGCTGGCCGTCAGCCAGCGTCGGCCCTTGGGGCCGCGATCCTGCGCGCCGCCCCATTGCAGCTTCAGCAATTGCGACGTTGACGCAGGTTTGCCCACGGGCGCCGGCATGTCGATGGCCAGGCCCGTCAGGTCAGACTCCATCGAGATCTCGACCGACCCGCCCTTCTGATAACCCAAGCGCCCCTTGTACGCCGTACGGCCCGTAAAGCGCGACATCGACGGCGTCTGGCTCAGTTGCGACAGACCCGCGCCCGCCAACGTGCCATCAAAACGCAACACGTCAGAACTTTGCGCCAGCGTACCGAAGATCTTGACGGGGCCGCCCAGGAATTGCGCGCGGATCTCTTTGGTCTGGACCCCTTTTTCCGAGAACTCCAGATTGCCGTGCATCTGGCTGAGCAGCGGCATCTCGGGCATGAACGTAAAGCTGTTGTCCGCGAACACGATGTGCCCCTGCACTTCGGTATCGTCGGTGTTCAGCAACGGCACCTTCAGCTTGAGCGGCATGCGCCAGTCGCCCGTGCCGCGCGCCTCGTCCAAGGCGCCATCCAGCAACGCGCCCAGCGGGGAATTGGCCGCCATCGCCAGGTACGCGGGCACCGGGCCAGAGGTCTCGCCGTCTACGAACAGCTCGGCGCCGTGCTCCATATTGGGAATGGAGGCAGACACCGCGCCCAGGCTGACTGTCTGCCCCGGCCCGGTATGGGCCAGCGCGCCGCCCGGGCTATCGAGCGCCAGACTCACCTTGTCGACGCGGAAGCTGCCCGACAGGTTTTCCAGCATCGGCCAGCCTTTGCGGTGCTGGCGCGCGGGCGCATAGTCCACCTTGGCGCCCGCATACGCCCCCGCGATAACGAATTCGCCAGCGACACCGGGTTCGCCAAATGGGAAATCATCCAGGTCGCCCTTCAGCGTGATAGCGGCTGACCGCATTTCGCCCGCTGGCAACCCTGTGGCCAGCCATTCGCGCGCGTCGGCGTTGACCTCAAGAGGCAGGTAGCGATGGATGGCCGGCATGGCGCCGCGAACCAGCGTGCCGCGCATGTCGGCGCTGCCGGCGGCCGTCTTGCCCTCGCGCCGCCATTGGCCTTGCAGGCGCACGTCCAGGTCGTCATTCACAAGGTGCAGCTGCGCGATGTCGACGAACCAGTTATCTGCGTTTGGACCTTTGACGTCGGCATCCACCGCGATTTCGCGCGCGTTCAGCGTGGGTTCTTCGAACACGCCGGGCAGCGTCACGCGCAGCTGCTGCACCGCGCCTTTGAGCGACACGTCGGGCGCGCCGGGGCTGCGGGCCAGCGGCATGCCATCGATCTGAAAGAAGTCTCCGGGCAGTCCCTGAAAGCGCCAGCGCGCGGACTCAGCGCGGACGGCTGGCCCGTCCTGCTCGGGCGCCCAGCTTACGCCGCGTACCGCGACGTCGGAGGTCAGTTCGGTGAACTTGCCGTGGTCCAGCTGCCACCACGCCCGCGCCGCGATGCGCCCCGCCACGCGAGGCGCCTTGAACCACGGCGACCAGGCCTGCGGCTCGACATCATCCAGGGCCGCGTACAGCTGCCCGCTCCAGTTGGATGGCTTGGCGGCATTGGCGGCGAAGAGGCTGCGGTTGAATTCGCCGCGCAGCTCCACCCCGCGCGCCAGCGCCGGACCCGCCGACGCCTTCAACACAAACCGATGCGACAGGCTGCCGTTGCGCATCAGGAAGTCCACCCCCGTCAACGGCAGCGCGGGCGCCTGGCGCAGATCGTCCTGCCAGATGATCGTGGCGTCGCGTACCAGCAATTCGCGTTGCGCGACCAGCCAGCGCAACGCGGGATGATTCAAATCGGATTCATGATCGCTGGCGTTCAGGTCGATGTCCTGCCCCGCCACCCACAGATGATTGGCGGCGTCGCGCCGCAAGGTGAGTTCGGGCTTTTCCACACGCAGGCGCACCAGTGTGGGCGATAGCGTCAGCACGCTGCGCCAACCCAGCACGGCCGAGACCGAGGGCAGATTCAGCACCGGCGCGGCATCGGCGCTGGCGTCGTCATCGAACACCTGCACGCCGCCCAGATCAAGCTTGGGATTCAGGCCTTGCCAGTTTGCGCGGATATCGCCAATGGAAACGCGCGCGCCCAGCGCCTGGCTGGCGTAGGCTTCTATCTGGGGACGCCATTGGTCCACCCGAGGCAGCACCCAATAACGCAAACCCAGAATGCCCACGGCCACGAGGCCATACACGATCAGCGCGACCCAGAACAGGCAGCGAAGCACGCTTCGCGTGCGCGCAGTAGGGGCTTTTTCTGAAACGGACACGGATTGGTGGGCAGGAGAATTGGTCTTGCAGTATCGTCCCCACTTATACCTGAAACGCGCTCATCCGTCTGCCGACCTTACGCCATGTCATCGTCCCCTTCGCTTGCCCCCGCCCTCGCCTGGTCCGGCCACTTGCGCCGCCGTCTGGATGCCCACCCCGACCTGGCCGCATG
>CAJYKY010000001.1 GCA_913775005.1 uncultured Achromobacter sp. | reverse complement strand
ACCAGACCCGCGGCTTTCACCGCCGCCACCAAGGTCGTGTGGTCGGCGGAATTCACCGCGTTGGCCACGATGTTCTTGGTGGGCATCATCGCTTGTCCGCCCACCATAACGTCGGCCGCAAAGACGGGCGACAGGGTCAGCGCAGAGCAAGCAATGGCAAACGAGGCTAGCAATTTCATGACGATCTCCTTTGTTGTGGCCGTCATGAGGAGATACGGGGCGTGCTGGTGGATGGATGCAGCAACCGAACCTGGGACAAACCCTGATCAGATCACGGTGCCGCTCAGCACGATGGGGCCGGTGGGGATGCCTTGCGGTGCGCCGCCGGCCGGTTCCAGCGTGACGGCGACGGTGTCGCCGGGCAACGGCGGCTGGCGCGGCGTGAGCGTGGTGGTCTGGCCGGGCAGCACCAGCCCCAGCGAACGCGGCGCCTGTCCGGGCGAGATCGCCCACAGTTCCAGCGCGCGGCCATCCGCCAGCGCGACCAGATCCTGCATCGGCTGCACGGTAAGGCGCTTGTCGGGCAGGGTGTTGATGACGAGCGCGCCGGGCGTCTTGTCGCCCGACAGCACGGCCACCGTGCGCACCTCTTGCGGGGCAGAGGGCGGCTTGAGCGTCAGGAACGCCAGCACCACCACGGCGGTCGCCAGGCCTGCCGACAGCGTGCGCCACCACGACAAGCCGCGCGGCGCGCGGGCGCGCGCAGGCGTGGCCGCTGGCGCGATTTGCGCGGCAATGGCTTTCCAGACGTGGGCGGGCGGTGTCTCGGGTGGCAGCGCCATCGCCAGCGGCAGCAGGCGTTCTTCCCATTCGGTCACAGCCCGGCGCAGCCCGGCGTCGTCGCGCAGCAGCTGCATGAAGCGCCGCCGCGCGCCCGAACGCAGGCCGCCCAGCACGAACTCGGCGGCCAGGCGGTCTTGCAGGTCGGGGTGGCGGTAATTCATTCCAGGCACCTTTTCAGCCGTTGCAGCCCTCGGCGTATCCAGCTTTTGATCGTTCCCAGCGGCGTGTCCAGGCGCGCCGCGATATCGGGGTGTGCCAGGTCGTCAAAAAAAGCCATGGCGATGGCGACGCGCTGCGGCCCTTCCAGTTGCCCCATGCAATCAGCCAGACGGCGGCCTTCCTGGCTGGCCTGAAGCTGGGCCAGCGGACCGGGGCCGTCGTCCGCCATGGCCAACGTCAAGGTGTCGTCCGGGTCGGGCGTGATCAGGTCGGGGCGGCGCAGCCGGTCAATACAGCGGTTGCGCACGATCCGCGTCATCCAGGTCATGGGTTGGCTTTGCTCGGCCTGAT
Source organism: uncultured Achromobacter sp. (assembly GCA_913775005.1). Taxonomy (GTDB): domain Bacteria; phylum Pseudomonadota; class Gammaproteobacteria; order Burkholderiales; family Burkholderiaceae_B; genus Achromobacter. The sequence goes on along the minus strand of CAJYKY010000001.1, from coordinate 1,342 downwards.
ACTGCCCGGCCTGACGCCAGATGGAGACGAAGCATTCCTGCAACACGTCCTCGGCGGCGGCCCGGTCTCTCAACATACGTCTGGCCAAGGCAAACAGATGCGGGGACGCAAGACGATAGATCTCCGCCAAGGCGGATTCCCGCTTTTCGGCGCACTGAAGCAGCAGAGTCTGGAGGTGCTGGGCGTCGGGCATCGTTTCCTGGAAAGGGAGGGCGTGCTGCCCAGAGCATACCGGGGGCGGGCGCCGTCGTCACCCCTATCTGCGCACTACAATGCGCGGGACCGGCTTGCGCGGCATCAAGCGCACCGGCGGCGATACCCGATACGCTGGGGCGCCAAGGCGACCGGGCCCCGGCTGGCCCGGATGTAGCGATGAGCTTGCAACCGAAACACAGGAGGAGCAGACAAGGTATGGACGCAGAATTCTGGTTGGAACGCTGGCGCGAAGGGCGCACGCATTTTCATCAAACCCGGATCACGCCGCTCTTGCAGAAGTATTGGCCCACGTTGGCCGTACCGAAGGGCGGACGGGTGTTGGTGCCGTTGTGCGGGAAATCGCTGGACATGGTCTGGCTGGCGGCGCAGGGGCATTCGGTGCTGGGTGTGGAACTGGCGCCGCTTGCGGTAGAGCAGTTCTTCACCGAGAACGAACTTCGCCCCGTGACGCATGAATCCGTCTACGGCAAGCACTATGTGGCGGGCAATATCGAAATCATCTGCGGCGACATCTTCAAGCTGGATGCGCAGGTGTTATCGCATTGCGTCGGCGCGTATGACCGCGCTGCATTGGTTGCGCTGCCCGAAGACATGCGGGCCGACTACGTGCGCCATGTGTACGGGCAGTTGTCGCCCGCCAGCCAAGGCTTGTTGATCACGCTGGACTACCCGCAGGAAGAAATGGCGGGGCCGCCGTTCGCGGTGCTGGACAGCGAAGTGCAGGCGATCTTTGCGGATGTGACGCCCGCGACGATCATCGACCGCCGCGACATCCTGGACAAGGAACCCAAGTTCCAGAATGCCGGCGTGTCCCGGCTGGATACCGTGGTGTACCGGCTGGGCGTGCCGGGCGTGTGAGCGTTGCGGTGAAACCTGCCGGGCGCATGATTGCCCGGCGGGCCGCCTCAAGTCATCAGCCAGCCGCCTGCGACATCCATCACCTGGCCCGTGACAAACCTTGCCTGATCGGATGCAAAGAACAGGCACGCATCGGCCACTTCCTCGGGCGTACCCAGGCGGCGCAGCGCGGTTACGCGAGTGACCGCGTCATTGATTTCCTGCGGCACGCTTTTCAATAGCGGCGTACTGATGCGCCCGGGCGCCAGGCCATTGACCGTGACGTCGT